>CANFYL010000085.1 GCA_947451285.1 Comamonadaceae bacterium | reverse complement strand
CAGCCATTTTTGGCATCGGTCGTACACGCGCTCGCAAAATTTGCGAAGCATGTGGCATCGACTATTCCAAGAAGATCAAAGATTTGACCGACGGAGACCTTGAAAAGATCCGCGATCAAATTGCTGAATTCACCATTGAAGGTGACTTGCGTCGCGAGACCACCATGAACATCAAGCGTTTGATGGACATTGGTTGCTACCGTGGTTTCCGTCATCGCCGTGGTTTGCCCATGCGCGGTCAGCGTACACGTACCAACGCGCGCACGCGCAAAGGTCCGCGCAAAGCTGCTCAGGCATTGAAGAAATAATCGGATTGAGGCACAACAATGGCTAAATCACCTTCCAACAGCGCAGCACAACGCGTTCGCAAAAAAGTCCGTAAGAACATTGCCGACGGCATCGCGCACGTGCACGCGTCATTCAACAACACCATCATCACCATCACCGATCGTCAAGGCAATGCATTGTCTTGGGCGTCTTCGGGTGGACAAGGCTTCAAGGGCTCACGCAAGTCCACACCTTTCGCAGCCCAGGTGGCATCGGAAGTTGCGGGTCGTGCGGCCGTTGACCAAGGCATCAAGAACCTGGATGTTGAAATCAAAGGCCCAGGTCCTGGTCGCGAATCTTCGGTGCGTGCTTTGGCCGCATTGGGCATTCGCATCAACTCGATCGCTGACGTGACGCCGGTACCGCACAACGGTTGCCGTCCACAAAAGCGTCGTCGTATCTAAGCGTTCTCGCTTTTTACTGTTAACCACAAGCCCACCGCCGCTGGTATTGCACCAGCGGCTCCTCACTTTCAGTGAGCAGATGATCTAAGAAGGAAATTCAAGTGGCACGTTACTTAGGCCCCAAGGCCAAACTCTCCCGCCGTGAAGGCACGGACTTGTTCTTGAAGAGCGCACGCCGCTCGATCGCAGACAAGTCCAAATTCGACACCAAGCCAGGCCAACATGGCCGTACTTCGGGGCAGCGCACATCAGACTTCGGTTTGCAGTTGCGTGAGAAACAAAAAGTCAAACGCATGTACGGCGTGCTGGAGCGCCAGTTTCGTCGCTACTTTGCAGCTGCTGACCGTCAAAAAGGCAATACAGGTGCAAACCTGCTGACCATTTTGGAAACGCGTTTGGACAACGTGGTCTACCGGATGGGTTTTGGCTCCACGCGTGCTGAAGCCCGTCAGCTGGTGTCACACAAAGCCATCACCGTCAACGGCCACCCTGTGAACATCCCGTCTTATTTGGTCAAGGCCGGTGACGTGATCGCGGTGCGGGAAAAATCCAAAAAACAAGGTCGCGTTTTGGAAGCGCTGGAGTTGGCCAAACAAGTAGGCATGCCTGCTTGGGTGGAAGTCAATGCCGACAAAGCTGAAGGTACCTTTAAGAAGTCGCCTGATCGTGACGAATTCGCGGCCGACATCAACGAATCGCTGATTGTCGAACTGTATTCGCGTTAATCCTGGTTGAGTTTCAACCGAACGCACCCCACGAAGCCTGCTCGCGCAACGTGGTCCAGACAGCCTGCCTTACCGGTGTAACGAGCCGGGGGTATTGAGAGGAAATCTGAATGCAAACAAACTTGCTGAAACCAAAAAATATTCATGTCGAGCAAATTGGCCACAACAAGGCCAAGGTGACTTTGGAGCCTTTTGAACGTGGTTATGGCCACACTTTGGGCAACGCCTTGCGTCGCGTGCTGTTGTCTTCGATGGTGGGATACGCTGTGACCGAAGTGACCATCGCTGGGGTGGTGCATGAGTACTCGTCCATCGACGGTGTTCAAGAAGATGTGGTCAACATCTTGCTAAACCTCAAGGGCGTGGTCTTCAAATTGCACAACCGCGATGAAGTGACGCTGAGCTTGCGCAAAGATGGTGACGGCGCAGTGACTGCTGCCGATATTCAAACTCCACACGATGTTGAAATCATCAATCCAGAGCATGTGATTGCCAACCTGTCGCAAGGCGGCAAGATTGATATTCAGCTCAAAGTAGAAACTGGCCGTGGCTATGTGCCCGGCACCGTGCGTCGCTATGGCGAAGAGCCGAGCAAGTCGATTGGGCGCATTGTGTTGGATGCTTCCTTTTCACCTGTGAGCCGCGTGAGCTATAGCGTTGAAAACGCACGTGTTGAGCAGCGTACCGATCTTGACCGCTTGGTCATGGAAATCGAAACCAACGGCGCCATCACCGCCGAAGACGCTGTGCGCGCATCGTCGAGAATTTTGGTGGAACAGTTGGCTGTATTTGCACAGCTCGAAGGCGATGTGTTCAGTGCTGTGGGTGGCGCGCATGCCGCTGCAGGCAGCTCGCAGCAATTCGACCCATTGCTCCTGCGTCCAGTCGACGAGCTGGAGTTGACAGTTCGTTCTGCGAACTGCCTCAAGGCTGAAAACATTTACTACATCGGTGACCTGATTCAGCGCACCGAAAACGAGTTGCTCAAGACGCCTAACCTGGGTCGTAAGTCACTCAACGAAATCAAAGAAGTTCTGGCTTCACGCGGTTTGACCTTGGGCATGAAGCTCGAGAGCTGGCCACCTGCAGGCTTAGAGCGTCGCTGAGATCAAAGTTATCAACCAGACTCACAAGTCCCCTGGCCGTACCTGATACGGCGGCCGGCAAAATATCAAAGGAATCACCATGCGTCACGGACACGGACTACGTAAACTTAACCGCACATCTTCACACCGTTTGGCGATGTTGCGCAACATGATGAATTCGCTGATCGAGCACGAAGCCATCAAAACCACTTTGCCCAAAGCCAAAGAGTTGCGCCGCGTCATCGAACCGATGATCACCTTGGCGAAAGAGCCCACTGTGGCCAACCGTCGCTTGGCGTTCGATCGTTTGCGCGATCGCGACAGCGTGGTCAAGCTCTTCAATGAACTCGGCCCACGTTTCAAAACACGTCCAGGCGGTTACACACGGATCCTGAAAATGGGTTTCCGCGTCGGTGACAATGCACCGATGGCTTTCGTTGAATTGGTAGATCGCCCCGAAATTAAAGATGCTGTTGAAGTACAAGACGGCGCTTAATCCGATATAATAACTCTCTTACCGCGCGATGGAGCAGCCTGGTAGCTCGTTGGGCTCATAACCCAAAGGTCGCAAGTTCAAATCTTGCTCGCGCAACCAGTTTTAAGCCCGCTGATTCACTTCAGTGGGCTTTTTACTTGGGGTGCTTGAATCGAAGGTTTGAGAAAAATGACACGCGTGAAGACAGTTGAATCCCAGTCTCGACGGCTTGTTCAGCAGCAAGCATGGGGGGATGCGGTGTGGCACGTTTGGGGTGAGGCAGGTGCACACAAATTACCATTGGTGCTGTTGCATGGTGGCTCTGGCAGCTGGACTCACTGGGTATCAAATGTGACGCATTTGGCCAAACAACACGTGGTGTGGGCTTTGGATTTGCCTGGATTTGGCGATTCGTCATTGCCGCCTAGTGTGCGAGATGCAGATGACTTGGCGCCGTATGTTGCACAAATATTGGCGTCTACATTTGGCGAACAATCCGTGGATGTGGTGGGCTTTTCATTTGGCGGCCTCACTGCGGGTTTGGTCGCAGCGCAAAGCCCTACAACTATTCGGCGTCTTTATTTGGTAGGTGTACCAGGCTTGGGTTTGATGCGTGAAGCGTTACCTATGCGCGGCATGTTGCCTGAGATGACAGACGCACAACGTGCAGCAGTGCACAGACACAATTTACGCGTGATGATGCTCAGTGATGAGTGCGCGATAGATGATGAACTGATCAATTTGCAAGAGAGGAATGTAGCCAGAGACAATATGCGTCGAAGGAAAATAGCGCGTACAGATATCCTGCTTAAAGTTCAGCATCTTTGGCAATGTCCGGTACATGGCATCTGGGGAGAGAAGGATGCGCTGTATCAGAGCAACTTACAAAAAATCCCAGAAGTTCTGACCCGGCTCAATAGCTTTCACTTGATCGCGAATGCAGGCCATTGGGTGGCCTATGAACAGCCTCATGCCTTTCATCTTGTGTTGGATCAACTGTTGGCCAACCAAGTCAGCAAGGACTAGAGCGGCACGTGCAAGGGAGCAAAATCAAACCATGTTGTACAAATTCAAATCCAAAGCCACAGGCGACGTGATCATGCTTGAGCCGCAGGGGCGCCAGATCTTGGAGATCATCGGAAAAAATCCCGGCCCCAAAGGCATTGTTTTAGCCTCTGAAATGTCAGCCGCTATAGCGGCTTTACAAGCGGCGGTCGTGCAAGAAGAGAAAGAGATTGAAGCGGCCAGCAATGCGCAGCAAGACACAGAGGCAGAGTCTGCACCCACGAGCGGTGCGCGAGGCATCCGATTGAAACAGCGTGCGGTGCCTGTCATCGACATGTTCAAGCGCGCACTTGCCGAAGAAGTCGACGTGGTCTGGGGTGTTTGAGTCGTCGCGTGTGCCTCACGCGTTTGAAGCCCTCACGCCCGATGTGGTGCTCGATGCCTTGTCTGATTTAGGCTTGGCCGTAGACGGCAGACTCACCGCCTTGAGCTCGTACGAAAACCGTGTTTACCAAGTCATGCTCGATGATGACCAAGCGCTGGTGACCAAGTTCTACCGACCTGAGCGTTGGAGCGATGCGCAAATTCTGGAAGAGCATGCCTTTGCGGCTGAATTGATGGCGCAAGAAATTCCCATGGTGGGACCGTTGGTGTTGCATGGCCAAACCTTGCACCATGCCCATGGTTTCGCCTTCAGCGTGAGCCCGCGCCGTGGTGGCCGCCCGCCTGAGTTGGATGATCCCGAGGTGCTGGAATGGATTGGACGCTTCATTGCGCGCCTGCACAACGTGGGGGCAAGCCGAACGTTTGAGACACGTCCGACGTTGGATGTCACCACCTTGGGTGAAGACTCGCGCGATTGGTTGTTGGGACAGCAGATGATTCCCATGGACCAACAACATGCGTGGCTGGATGTCTGTGACCAGGCTTTGGAGATGGTGCGTCAAGCCATACAAAAGACGCCCGTGCAAAGCCTGCGTTTGCATGGCGACTGCCACCCCGGCAATATTTTGTGGACACCGACAGACTTGCCCAACGGCGGTCCGCATTTTGTGGACTTGGACGATGCCCGCATGGGGCCCGCCATCCAAGACCTGTGGATGTTGCTCAGCGGTGACCGCGCACAACGCACCCGTCAACTCGGCATCTTGGTCGATGGCTACGAGGAAATGCGCGAGCTAGATCGTCGGGAGTTGGCTTTGATCGAGCCATTGCGAACTTTGCGCCTGATTCACTACAGCGCCTGGTTGGCGCGGCGTCGTGATGACCCCGCATTCATCCAAAACTTTTCGTGGTTCGGCTCCTCGGATTATTGGGCCGGACAAGTCCACATGCTGGTCGAGCAATGCGAGGCCATGCAAGAACCGCCGCTCGTCGTTTAAAGGCGCAGCTGTCGGGGCGTGGACACACCTTGCATCAGCAGCCCAAGAGGTCGGCCAATGCCATCAGGTCGCGTGCATGCAGGTCGTTGCCGGCTTGCGGGGATACATCTTTGATTTGCGACGCACCGAACTCCATCGGTCTTTCAATGTAGGCTGTGTGCAAACCACAGGCGCGGGCTGCGTCGAGGTCGTCGTGGTGCGCCGCACACAACATCACCTCATGGGGGGCCAAGTCAAACACCTGTGCCACGCCAAGGTAAGTGGCGGGGTCAGGCTTGTAAGCGCGAAACACTTCGGCTGACAACACACAGTCCCACGGCAGTCCCGCCCGCTTGGCCATGTTCGTCAACAGCCCCAGGTTGCCATTGGAGAGCGAGCAAATGGTGAAGCGCTGTTTGAGCCGCGTCAGTCCGGCCACAGTGTCGGGCCAAGCGTCGAGTCGGTGCCAGACGCGGTTCAAGTGCACGCGTTCGGGCTCGCTCAAATGCATCAAGCCGAACTGTGGCAATAGACCGTCTAGAATCAAGCGGTGCAACTCGTCAATCCGGGTCCAACCGAGTTCACCGTTGCGCACACGGGCCATGGCAGGTTGGTAGCCTGCGCGCCAGGCCAGCGCGAAGGCATTGGCATTTACCTTTGGGTAAAGCGCCTGAACCTCGCGCACGATGCTGCCATGCCAGTCGACAACAGTGCCAAAAATATCGAAGGCCAACACTTTCGTATCGGTCTTCACGCGGTGGAGGGTGTCCATGTGGTGCATGGACCGTGTTTTACACCAACAAGGCGTTGACGCGTTTCACATAAGCGGCTGGGTCTTCCGGCAAGCCACCTTCGGCCAGCAAGGCCTGGTCAAACAGGATGTGCGCCAAGTCGTTGAAGTGGGGGTTGGCGTCTGCCCCCAGTTTCTTCACCAAACTGTGTTCGGCGTTGACTTCCAAAATCGGCTTGACCACGGGCACCGCTTGTCCGGCTTGCTTGAGCATGCGGGCCAGCTGGGTCGACATGCCGTGGTCTTGCACCACCAAACATGCAGGTGAATCCACCAGGCGGCTGGTGACGCGCACGTCCTCGGCCTTGTCTTTGAGCGCTTCCTTGAGCTTGGCCAGCACGGGTTTGAACGCTTCAGCAGCGTCTTCAGCCGCCTTCTTCTCGGTCTCGTCTTGCAGTGTGCCCAAATCCACCGCGCCCTTGGCCACCGACTGCAAGGGCGTGCCGTCGAACTCGTGGAGGAAGTTCAGCGCCCACTCGTCCACACGGTCGGTCATCAGCAACACCTCAATGCCCTTCTTGCGGAACACCTCCAGTTGCGGGCTGTTCTTGGCGGCGGCCAGAGTGTCGGCGGTGATGTAGTAGATGGCCTCTTGGCCTTCTTTCATGCGGGCCTTGTAGTCGGCAAACGACACGCTCACCGTGTCGCTGCTGGTGCTGGCAAACCGCAGCAGCTTGGCCAACTTGTCTTTGTTGGCCATGTCCTCGCCCAAGCCTTCTTTCAGCACGGCGCCAAATTCGTTGTAGAACTTGGTGAACTTGCCAGCGTCTTGTTTGTCCTCGTCGCTGGCGTCAGCAGCGGGTACGTCGCGCTTGGCCAAGTCTTCCAGCACGGCCAGCACGCGGCGTGTGTTGCCTTCACGGATGGCTTTGACATCCCGGCTTTCTTGCAGCAACTCGCGGCTCACGTTCAAGGGCAAATCGGCCGAATCCACCACGCCTTTGACAAAGCGCAAGTAGGTGGGCATCAGGGCCTCCGCGTCATCCATGATGAACACGCGTTTCACGTAAAGCTTCAAGCCTGACTTGGTGTCTCGGTTGAACAAGTCCATCGGCGCTTTGCCGGGGATGTACAGCAGCTGGGTGTACTCGGTGCTGCCTTCTACGCGGTTGTGCGTCCAAGCGAGAGGGGCCTCAAAGTCGTGGCTGATGTGTTTGTAAAACTCTTCGTACTGCTCTTGGGTGACATCCTTTTTGGCGCGCGCCCACAGTGCGTTGGCTTGGTTGACGGTTTCCCATTCATCGGTGAGCACCATCTCACCCGGTTGATCGTTTTCACCTTCCTTCCACTCTTCTTTGCGCATGCGAATCGGCAAAGAAATGTGGTCGGAGTATTTGTTGATCACCGACTTGAGTTTCCAAGCGCTCAAATATTCTTCGGCGTCGTCACGCAAATGCAAGATGATGTGGGTGCCTCTGTCGGCTTGGGTGATGGTCTCGACTTCAAAGTCGCCTGTGCCCGTGCTGCTCCAACGCACGCCTTCTTCGGCTTTTAGACCTGCACGACGTGACTCCACCGTGATGCGGTCGGCCACGATGTAGCCCGAATAAAAGCCCACGCCAAATTGACCAATCAAGGCACCCTGGTCTTTGGCGTTGCTTTGTTGGTCGCCGCTGAGCTTGCCCATGAACTCACGGGTGCCGCTCTTGGCAATCGTGCCCAAGTGGGCAATGGCCTCTTGCTCGCTCATGCCAATGCCGTTGTCGGCAATCGTTAGGGTGCGCGCCGCCTTGTCAAAACTCACCCGAACTTCCAACTCGGACGCGCCTTCGTACAAGGCGTCGTTGTTCAGGGCTTCGTAGCGCAGTTTGTCGCAGGCGTCAGACGCGTTGGACACCAGTTCGCGCAAGAAAATTTCTTTGTTGGAGTAGAGCGAGTGCGTCACGAGGTGCAGCAGTTGCGACACTTCAGCTTGGAACGAATGGGTATGTTTGGTCATGGTGGCTAAGGATCTAAGGAATCAAAAACAAAAACAGCGCCACGACATGTGGGGCGCTGCGACAAATTTCAAGAGGGCTCAAAAACGTTCGTG
>CANFYL010000084.1 GCA_947451285.1 Comamonadaceae bacterium | reverse complement strand
CCGAACGGTGTTGGTGGGTCTCGTTGGACAAGGGGGGTAGTGCGCGCATCACATCTCTCCAGAGAAAAAAACATTCAAACAAAGTCAGCGGGGTTTGTCAGTCATGAAGCGACCGCTCGGCGCTTCGGCGTCTTTTTGGCGCCGGGTGTGGCCGTCAATGCCACCTTTGATGGCCCACTCGGCAAACACCGTGGGGCCGGGGGTGAACTCGCGGGGCTGCCAGGCTTCGGTCAGCTCGTCCTCGTCGGTGTAGTACTCCACCAGTGCACCGGCGGGGCTGACGAAGTACCAAAAGATGGCCGACGAAATGGGGTGGCGTCCAGGGCCCAGTTCGGTGTCCCAGCCGCAGCGCGACATGTGCAGACCGCCGCCAAACACCTCGTGCACATCGCGCACGGTGAAGGCCACATGGTTCAAGCCAGCGCGGGGTTGGGGCAGTTGCAGCAAAAACAAATTGTGGTGCCCACCCTCGGGCGCACAACGCAAAAAGCAACCGCGACCGGGGTAGCGGTCTGACACCACAAACCCGAGGTGCTCTTGGTAGAAGGCCGAGGTGGCTGCCAAATCGGTGACAAAAAACACCACGTGACCCACCTCGATCGGCGTGGCGCGGTCGTAGGCGGGGCTGGCTTGGTCGACGCGTTGGCGGTCATTCCACGTGTTGGTCTTGGCGCAGTCCAAGGTCACGGCTTGCTTTTGCGTCACTTGAACGCGCAGCGCCAAACCGGTGGGGTCGGTGCAACCCACGCGGGTGCCCAAGTCCACAAAGCCGGGTTGCTGCTTGAGCCGCTCGCGCACCAGCTCGAGCTCGGCATGGCTGGCCACACCCCAGATCACTTCGCGCAAGGTGGGATCGGGCTCTACGCCTGCAGCGACACCCGGCTTGTCGGAATGCGCCACCACCACCCGGCAGCCATTGAGCGAGGTGAACACCAGTTCTTGGGTCGACTCGCTGTGCAGCGACAAACCCCAGTCCAGAAAGAACTGGCGACATTTCTCCAGGTCGCTGGCGCCAAAAATGACTTCATCAATGCCAAGTAAATGCATGCCTGTTCAGCCCGTTTTGTGTTTCTTTAGTAAAACAATGTTTCTGGTTTGAATCGAACCGCATTATTGCCACGCTGTTTTCGCTTGTCAAGCTTTGGCTGGCGTGGTGGCCTGTTCACTCAGGCTGTAAATTTAAACCCACCTTGCCAAATTGCTGCTGCGACGCCAGCCTGTCCAATGCAGCATGCACCTGGTCTATGGGGTATTCGTGGTCGATCACGGGTTGGATGCCGTGTTGCGTCACAAACGCCAGCATGTCGTGGAATTCGGCAAAGTTGCCATGGGTCGAACCCAAAATTTGAAGCTGTCGAATGAAGATGCGGCGTAAGTCTGCGGGCGGCTGGTCTCCGCTGGTAGCACCACAGGTCACCAAACGACCCCCGCGCACCAAGGACTTCATGGCTGCAGACCACACCGCTTGACCCACGTTCTCGATCACCACGTCCACACCGCGCCCATCGGTGTAGGCCATCACGGCTTTCGCCACATCGTGGGTTGGGCTGTGGATGGCGTGGTCAGCACCGAGCGCCAGGGCGCGCTCCAATTTGTGGTCATCGCGTGAGGTCACGATCACCCGCACCCCCATGGCCTTGGCCAGTTGCATGGCCGCCAGCGACACGCCGCCGCCAATGCCAAAAATCAGCACCGTCTCCCAGGGCTTGATCTGTGCTTTGGTCACCAGCATCCGCCAGGCGGTGATGTGGTTCACGCCCAGTGCAGCAGCTTGCACAAAGCTCAAACCTGACGGCATGGCAAACACGTTGCGTGCGGGCACGCTGACCCACTCGGCAAAGGTGCCGTGGCGGTGTTCGCCCAGCAGTTGTATCTGGGTGCACAACACGTTGTCACCGCGTTGGCAAAACTCGCAGCGGCCACAGGTCACGGCAGGGTGAATCAGCACCTTTTGACCCACCTGGAGCAGGCGCTCATCGGCATCCACTTCTTCCACGATGCCTGCGCCATCCAAGCCCATGATGAGCGGCAGTGGGTGGGTGATGCCCGCACCGCTGTTGCGCATGTACAAGTCCACTTGGTTCAAGGTGGCGGCCGCCATGCGCACGAGCACCTCGCCTGCTTGTCGAACTGGGTGCTCACAAGCGCGTACCTCCACCACCTCGTTGCCACCGTGCCCGGTGATGACCACTGCTTTCATGTGCGCGCTCCTGTAGACAAGACCCTAGTGTGCTGCAGACAAGCTGGCCTCGGTGCCGCCGAATGCGGTCCAGCCGCCATCCACAGGCACAACAGCACCTGTGATGAAACTCGCTTGGGGCGACAACAAAAACCCAATCACTTCGGCTATTTCATCTGGCTCTGCCATGCGGCCCAGCGGCGTGCGCTGGGCAATCGCGCCCATGTCGAGCGCACCTTCTTCTACCAAGGCAGCCACCAGTGCGGTGCGCACATAACCTGGCGCCACCGCGTTGACCCGAATGCCTGCGCGGGCCCATTCGCTGGCCATGGCGCGCGTCATACCGACGATGCCTGCTTTGGCTGCGCTGTAGGCGTTGCGCATGGGCAAACCAGTCAAGCTGGCAATTGACCCCAAGTTGACGATGGCACCGCGCCCAGTTTTAGCATCGCATGCCTGGCGAAGCATGTGTTGGCCCACGGCTTGGCTCATCAAAAAACACCCCCGCAGATGCACTGCCAGCACGCGGTCAAATGCCGCTAGCTGCTGGTCGATGGTAGCCCCAGTTTGGTCGCCAATGCCTGCGTTGTTGACCAATCCGCTGATGCGTGCAAAGCGTTGCAGCACCCGGGCCAGTGCGGTGTGCACGCTGGCCTCGTCGGTGACATCACAGCCCAGCCCCAGGTGGTGAGCGCCTAGTTCCGCCGCACGCGCGTGCGCCAGGTCGGCGCGCAGGTCCAGCAAGGCCACCGCCTGGCCCTGGCTGGCGAGTTGTTGCGCCGTGGCCCAACCAATGCCATCGGCACCACCCGTGATGAGGGTGCAAGAAGTGTGTGTCATGAAAGCTCCAACAAAAAAACCCAGCCCTGCGTGCAGGACTGGGCGTTGCCAAGCAAGGGCGGGGCCTTGCTTACATCTTGCAAAGTGGCGAGGGCGCAGGAATGATCGATGGCGCAAAGGTCTGCTCAATCACAGGGCGCAACACACCGTCCACCGTTTTGGCGCGTCCCACATAGTTGGGCAAGAGCAACTGGTTGTCGGCGGCACGCATGGTGACGGGGCCATAGATGGAGTCGATCTGCGCGCCTTTGAGCGACTTGCTCACCTCTTCAGGCTTCACGCTCTTGGAGAGCTTCACGCCTTCAAACAACACCATGGCGCCGTTGTAGGCTTGGCCCTCGTTGTCGGTGGGTAAGCGGTTGAACTTGGCTTTCCAAGCGGCCACAAAAGCTTTGTTGCGTGGGTTGTCAATGTCGGGCGTATAGCCCGTCGTGCCTACGGTTCCGTCCAAAGCCTTGCCTGTGCCATTGATCATGAAGTTCAAGATCAGCGAGTGACCAATCAAGGTGGTCTTGGGGATCAGGCCAAACTCTTCGGCTTGTTTGACAAACGCAATTGCATCACGGCCCACTTCGGCCACCCAGATGGCATCGATGTTGGCCGATTTGAGTTGCGCGATGTAAGGTGAAAAATCCTTGGTGCCCATGGGCACGTAAAGGCTCAGAGGAACAGATTTGCCAGCAGCTTCTGCCGCCTTTTTGAACGACTCGCCAGAATCACGGCCCCACACATAGTCGGCCGCCACAATGGCGTAGGTTTTGCCGGGCAAGTTCTTCGCCCATTGGTTGATCATGGCGATGTCCATCGCGTCCGAGTGGTTGGTGCGAAAGCTGCGTGGCTTGCAGGTGTCGCCAGTGATTTTGTCGGACTTGCTGGCCACCACAAAGTAAGCGGCGTCCCAGCGGTCCAAGTTTTGGGCAATCGCCAAAGAGATGGAGGAGGGGATGGCACCGATCAGCAGGTTGTGGCCATCGCGGGCGAGTTTTTCGGCCACACGGCGTCCGGCGTCAGGCGTGCCTTCGTCATCGGCCTCTTGCACCTCCACTTTGCGTCCGTCCACGCCGCCCTTGGCGTTGGCTTCGTCAATGGCAAATTTGATGGCGCGGATCACTTCTTCGCCTTGTTGGGCGAACACGCCCGACTTGGACGACACCAAACCAATCTTGACCGGCTCTTTGCCTTGGGCCATGACGGCCAGCGGAAGGCTGGTCGCCAACACCGCGCCAGTCAGCGCGCGTTGAAGAGTTTTCATTGTGAACATGCAGTTGTCTCCTGTTGTAAAAATTACCGGTCTCGGTCCGGTTACCGTTTTTTGAAATGGGCGTTTTAGTACTTACACCATCACGTGTTCTTCCAAGACTTTCAAACCGTTGTGCGAGTTGTCGACCTGACCCTCGGCCACCACCGAGCCCTTGGCCATGGCGTAGTAGCGGTGGGCTACACGTGTGACCAAGCTCATGTTTTGCTCGATCAGCAGCAAGGCCGTGCCTTGGTCGGCCACTTGGTTGAAGATGCGTGCGAGTTGATCCACGATCACCGGCGCCAAGCCTTCTGTGGGCTCGTCAAGCAAGATCAGCGCAGGGTTGGCCATCAGGGCTCGACCCACCGCCAACATTTGTTGTTGTCCGCCCGATAAGGCGGTACCCGGTGTGTGGGCGCGCTCTTGCAAGATGGGAAAGAGCTTGTAAATTTCGGCCACGTTCCACGGCCCTTTGCGGCCTACGGCGGCGCCCAAGATGAGGTTTTCTTCTACCGTCAAATTGGCCACAATGCGCCGCCCTTGTGGCACCAAGGCCAGGCCATGCTGCGCTGCTTGGTAGGTCCGTGGGCGTTGCAGACGTTTGCCTTGAAGCGCCACCTCGCCGCTGCGCAGGCTGGCCAAGCCAAGGATGGTGTTGACCACGGTGGTCTTGCCCACCCCGTTGCGTCCAATCAAGGCCACGCGCTCACCCGCGTTCACCTGCAAGCTCAGGTCGTGCAGGATATGTGCCGCGCCATAAAAAGCATTCACGCGCTCAAGCTTCAACAACGCAGTCATGCTGCACTCCCCAAATAGGCTTCGCGCACCCGCGCGTCCGCACGCACAGCAGCGGGCTCGCCACTGGCAATCACGCGGCCAAGTTCAAACACTGTCACCACGTCGGAAATGCCAAACACCACATCCATGTCGTGCTCCACCAGCAGCACCGACACGTCCCAGCGCGAGGTCAGGGCTTTGAGGTGTTGGGCCAAATCGAGCGACTCTTTGACCGACAAGCCTGCCATGGGCTCATCCAGCAAAAGCACACTGGGTCGTCCGACCAAGGCCAACGCCAAGTCGAGGCGGCGTTGTTCCCCGTAGCCCAAGTCTTCAGCCATTGTGTCGGCCATGGGCCACAAATCGAGCTCTTTGAGGACTGCATCGGCGTCGGCTTGGGAGTCCGCCACCCCCATCTTGTGCGAGGCCAATTCCACCTGCTTGCGCACAGGCATTTGGCCAAAGATGCTGGTGCGCTGAAAACTGCGCGACAAGCCGCGCATGCGCCGCTCCACCACGCCCAAGGCACTCACGTCTTCGCCATTGAGCGTCACGCGCCCGCGTGTCAAACGGCTGCGTCCGGTGATGGCATCAATCACGGTGGACTTACCGGCACCATTGGGGCCAATCAACCCGCGAATCTGACCTTTGGTGAGCGTCAGCGACACGCCATCGACGGCCTTCACGCCCCCGTAATGGATGGCGACATCCTCGGCTTGCAATACATACTGTGTCATGGCAGGGCCCTCTCAGTGACCAACCGCAGCGCGGGGCGCCACAGACGTATTGCGCTGGGTCAAGCGCTCGACCAACCCAGCCAAGCCAGTGGGTGAAAACACAATCACCGCAATCAGGGCCAAGCCAAAAATGGCCATCCAATGGTTGGCGTAATCGCCCAATATGTCTTTCGCCAAAAAGTACACCACCGCCCCCAAGGCGGGGCCCCACAGGGCTTTGTAGCCACCCACCACCACCATCATCAGGGCCACGCCCGATAAGCTCCAGTGCAGGTTTTCAGGCGACACAAACCCGGTGTTGATCGACGACAACAAGCCCGCCACGCCGGTCACCAAGGCCGACAGGGCATAAATCGCTGCACGCGGCAGCACGGTGCGAATGCCAATGAAGCGCGCACGTTCTTCGTTGTCGCGCACGGCCTCGGTGATGCCGCCAAATCGGCTGCGCAGCAGCAAGGTGAGCAAGCCGATGACCAGCACCAAGGTGGTCCAGCTGAGTAAAAACATCGACGCGGGCTTGACCAAGACCGAGGTCGACACGCCAAACAGCGTGTTGGGCCAGTCGATGTTCATGCCGTCTGCGCCGCCGGTGAGCCCTCGCGAACGGGAGGCGCTCAAGAACACCATTTGTCCAATCGCCAAGGTCAGCATGCCAAACGCCACACCGGGCACGCGCACCATCACCAAGCCCATCAAAAAGGCAACGCCCGTCATGCCCACCAGGGTCACTGCCATGGCCCACTCGGCCGACATCCATTGCATTTGCAAGATCAAGCCCACGCTGTACCCTGCCACGCCGAAGTACAGCGCATGGCCAAAACTCACCATGCCGTTTTGCCGCAACAACACGCCCACGCCAATGGCAAACACGGCGTACACCACGGCTTGCGTCAGCAGCGACAACAGCGTGCCAGAGGTCACCCATTGTGTGACGGCCGCGCCCAGTGCCAAGGCCAGCAGGGTGGACCATCCCAGTCGTTGATTAGTCATGCCTGTGTCCTTGGTCTTCAAGTGCGGCTGCCAGCAAAACCAGCGGGCTTCCAAATCAAAATCGCCACCATCAGCACAAACGGCAACAACACCGACTCATCGGGCAAATACACAGCGCCCAGCGCCTGCACCATGCCCAGCACCATGGCGGCAATGAAAGCCCCCGCCAAGGAGCCCAAACCGCCCACCACCACCACCACAAAGGAGTCGATGATCACGTCACTGCTCATCGACGGCGAGAGCGACAAAAACGGTGCCGCCACCACCCCGGCCAATCCCGCCAACGCGGTGCCCAAGCCCACCACGCCTGCGCTCAAGAGGTCGGTGTTGACGCCTTGCATGGCGGTGGTGGTGGGGTCGGTGCTGGCCGCCCGCACAAACAAACCCACCTTGGAATAGCGCAGCCACAAGCTCAAGCCCAGTGCCACGGCGGCCCCCACGGCAATCACGCCCAAGCGGTAGGCGGGCACCGGCGTGCCCAAGATGTCGACCGACATGCTCAGCGCAGCCGGTGCCGGCAGCGACAAATTGCTTTTGCCCCACACGGTTTGCACAAAGTCTTCGATCACCAGCAGCAAGCCAAAGGTCACCAGCACCACGCTGAGTGGGTCGCGGTCTTGCATCAAGCGAAAGCCATAACGGTCCAGCAACACGCCCAGCACCGCCATGATGGCGGGCGCCACCAGCAAGGCGACCCAAAAATTGCTGTGCGTGGCCAGCGAGTACCCAAGGTAGGCCCCCAGCATATAGAGCGAGCCGTGGGCAAAGTTCACCACCCGACGTAGCCCATAAATCAGTGCCAAGCCAGAACACATCACGATCAGCAGGGCCCCATAGACCAAGCCGTTGAAGAGGTTGATGGTCAGCATCAGTTCACCTTGGGCAGATAGCCAGGTAATGCAGCCACCTTGATCAAACGCGTTTCTTGTGCGGTGATCAGGTGGGCAGAAGCGGCCAAGTAGGCGGGGAAAGTCGGGTGCTTGTCACGGGCCAAGCTGCGTCGTTCGAAGTCGGCCAAGTCGTCATAGGCCCACAGGTGAATGAACTGGTTGAGCGGCCCCACCACGCTGGTGTAAAACCCCACCGGGTGGCCCAAGGTCTCGATCAGCGCGGGCAGCGCCATGCGGTTGAACACATCCAAAAATTCGGGCATCTTGCGCAGCGCAATGGTGTAGACGCGGTGGTCGATCAGGGTTTTGGGTGCTTGGCTCATGTGTGGGCTCCTGTTCGGTCTGCAATGTGGTTGGCAGTGAGAAAGGCAAACGCCATATTGGGTCCGTGGGTGATGCCTGCGGCGGGGTAGTTGCCCCCCATGATGCTGGCGCGGTCGTTGCCCACGGCGTACAAACCAGCAATGGCACTGCCGTCTTGGCGCAGCACTTCGCCCACCACGCTGGTCTGAATGCCGTCAAACGTGCCCAAGTCGCCCATCACCACTTTGACGGCGTAAAACGGGCCGTCTTGGATGGGGGCCACGCACGGGTTGGGTTGGTGCTCAGGGTCGGCCAGGTAACGGTTGAAGCTGGTGCGGCCACGGCCAAAGGCCGGGTCTTGGCCGTTCACGGCATCCACGTTGTAGCGGCGCACCGTGTTTTCTAAACCCTGT
>CANFYL010000083.1 GCA_947451285.1 Comamonadaceae bacterium | reverse complement strand
GCAAATTGGCTCATGCCCAAGGTGTTGGGCAGCTCCACCCATTCCACGGCGTCGACATACACGCCTAAGTACCAGGCATGCACGGCTTGGGGTTTCACGCCCAGCAGCAAGGCGTACAAGCCGGTCACCATGAGGCGTTGGATGTGGTGGGCGTAGCCGTGCTGCAGGGTCTGGCCAATGGCATCACGCAAGCAGGCCATGTCGGTGTCGCCGGTCCAGTAAAACGCAGGCAGCTCGGCTTGTGCGTCGAGGGTGTTGCGCTCCAGGTACTCGGGCATGTGCGTCCAGTAAATGCCGCGCACGTATTCACGCCATCCCAAGATTTGGCGAACAAACCCTTCCACCGCAGGCAGAGGTGCCAGGCCTTGTGTGTAGGCGTCAACAGCCGCTTGCACCACTTCGCGTGGGTTGAGCAGCTTGAGGTTGAGTGCGCATGCGAGGTGCGAGTGGTAGAGCCAGACCTCGCCCTCCCACATGGCGTCTTGGTAGTGCCCAAAGAGTGGCAGGCGTTGCGTGATGAAGCCTTTTAGGGCCAGCAGCGCGTCGTCGCGGGTGACGGGCCAGCCAAAGCTGCTCAGGTGGCCTGGGTGGTGTGCGAGTTGGGTGTTCACCAAATTCATCACCTCTTGCGTGATGGCGTCCGGTGCAAAGCGCTGGGGGGCGGGGATGGGCGGCGGGCCTTGTTTGCCAAAGGAGGCGCGGTTGTCGGCGTCGAAGTTCCATTGCCCGCCCACGGGTTTGCCATTGTCCATCAAGATGCCGGTTTTTTGGCGCAAGGCGCGATACCAGTATTCAAGCCGCAGTTGTTTGCGGCCTTTGGCATGTTCGGCAAATTCACGCACGGTGCTGAAGAAGTGCAGGTCGTCGCGCAGTTGCAAGGGCAGGTCATGATCACGTGCCACGGCGCGCAAGTCTTGCAGCACACGCCAGTCGCCGGGGGCGGTGAGCACCAGGGCTTGCGGGCGCAGTTGTGCAATGGCTCGGGTCAAGCCTTGCGCCAAG
This sequence comes from Comamonadaceae bacterium, assembly GCA_947451285.1. Lineage (GTDB taxonomy): Bacteria > Pseudomonadota > Gammaproteobacteria > Burkholderiales > Burkholderiaceae_C > Limnohabitans. The sequence continues at coordinate 7,627 of CANFYL010000083.1, read as the reverse complement.
GAGCTGGGCGCGTCAGGTGCATCGAGCGTGGTGTAGTGCAAGGGCCAGCCTTGGGCGCGCAGGGTCTGCGCAAAGTGGCGCATGGCACTCAAGAAAACGGTGGTGCGTTGCTTGGACGAGGGGATGTGGGTGGACTCTTGCATCACCTCGGCCATCCACACCGCGTCGCAGTGGGGGTCGAAGTCGTGCAGGGCGGTGGCGTCGAGGTTGAGCTGGTCGCCCAACACGATCACCAAATGGCGCAGCGCAGTTTGGCTCACGTGCTGGACTTCTTTTGGGCGCGACAGGCGTCAGAACAGTACAGCACGTGGTCCCAGTTTTTGGCCCAGGCCTTGCGCCAGGTCATGGGCCGCTGACACACCGCACAGGGCTTGCTGGGCAGAGATTGTTTGTTGCCTTTGAAGCTTTGTTGCGCAGACATTCACTCGCCTGGGATGTGGTTTTGATGCAGACGCACCACGCGGGAGGCGCGTTTGCGAAAGCGGATGTTGAGCAGCTCCACCATCAAAGAGAAGGCCATGGCGAAGTAGATGTAGCCCTTGGGCACGTGGTGACCAAAGCCTTCAGCCACCAACACCACACCGACGACGACCAAGAAGGTGAGGGCGAGCATTTTGATGGAAGGGTGGCGCGACACAAACTGGCCGATGGCGCTGGCGAACAGCATCATCAAACCGACCGAGGTGATCACAGCGGCGATCATGATGGCCACTTCATCGACCATGCCCACGGCGGTGATGATGGAGTCGAGCGAGAACACCAAGTCGATCACCATGATTTGCAGCACCACGCTGGTCAGGGTGGCTTTGACGCTGTTGTTCATGTGCTCTTCTTCACCTTCCAGGGATTGGTGAATTTCGCCTGTGCTTTTCCAGATCAGAAACAAGCCACCGAGGATCAAGATGATGTCACGCCCGGAGATGGGCTGACCCATGAGGCTAAATAAGGGTTCAACCAAGCCCACGATCCATGACAACACCAGCAGCAAACCAATGCGCATGAACATGGCCATAAACAGACCAATACGCCTTGCAAAGTCTTGATGTGCGCGGGGCAGTTTGTCGACCAGGATGGAGATGAAGATGATGTTGTCGATGCCCAGCACCAGCTCAAGCAGGGTGAGCGTGGCAAATGCAATCCACGCATGGGGATCGGTTAAAAGTTCCATAGATGTTTCCATCAGCCCAGCATAACCAAGGTCGAAAAAACTTAAACACTGTGCGGGAAACGCCAAGCAGCAAGCCCCTGACCTCGCAGTGCAGGGGCTGGTTCGGAGAATCCTTTCAACACGTGTTTAAGCGCGCTGCGTTCTGACCGATGCAGCAGCCAGTGCCGTCATGTTGACAATGCGTCGCACGGTCGACGAGGGTGTGAGGATGTGAGCGGGCTTGGCTGCGCCCAACAGGATGGGCCCCACGGTGACACCTTGACCGCCAGTGACTTTGAGCACGTTAAACAAAATATTGGCTGCGTCCAGGTTGGGACAAATCAACAAGTTGGCTTCGCCTGAGAGAGAAGTCTCAATCAAGCTGGTGCGGCGCACACTGTCCGACAAAGCGGCATCCCCTTGCAGTTCGCCATCGCACTCGACATCAGGTGCCATGCGTGCAAACAAGTCGCGGGCGACGCGCATTTTGTGTGCCGAGGCCTTGGCCGATGAACCGTAGTTGCTGTGAGACAAGAAAGCCACTTTGGGTGGCAAACCAAATAACCGAACTTCCTCTGCTGCCATGACGGCAATGTTGGCCAGCAGCTCGGCGTCTGGGTCTTCGTTGACGTAGGTGTCGGCAATGAACAAGGTGCGATCCGCCAGCATCAAGGCGTTCAAGGTGGCAAAGCCGGGGGCGCCACGTTGGGTGCCAATGATGTCATTCACATGCTTGAGGTGTGCATCAAACTGCCCCACCAAGCCGCACAACATGGCATCGGCATCGCCCAACTGCATGGCCAAGGCACCAATCAGGGTGTTGGAGCGTCGCACTGCAGCTTTGGCTGTATCGGGTGTGATGCCACGTCGGCCCATCATGCGGTGGTAGGTTTCCCAATATTGACGGAAGCGCGCGTCGCTCTCGGGGTTGATCACTTCCACGTCGTGTCCCACTTTGAGGCGCAAGCCTGCTTTGGCAATGCGTGCCTCAATCACGGCAGGGCGGCCAATCAGAATGGGGTGGGCCAACTTGTCTTCGATGGCCAGCTGCGCGGCGCGCAGCACGCGCTCATCTTCACCTTCGGCGTAGATGACGCGCTTGGCGCTGGAGGCCTGGGCCGCGTTGAAGACGGGCCGCATGATCATGCCGGTTTGGTACACAAAGCGTGACAGGCTTTGTTTGTAGGCGTCGTAGTCGGCAATGGGGCGCGCTGCCACACCTGACGCCTCGGCGGCTTTGGCCACGGCGGGTGCGATGCGCAAGATCAGTCGTGAGTCGAATGGCGTAGGAATCAAATAGTCGGGGCCAAAGACGAGTTCTTTGCCTGCATAGGCGCTGGCCACTTCTTCGCTGATGTCGGCCTTGGCCAAGTCGGCGATTTCGCGCACGCAGGCCAGTTTCATGGCTTCGGTGATCTTGGTCGCGCCGCAGTCGAGCGCGCCCCGGAAGATGTAGGGGAAGCACAAGACGTTGTTGACCTGGTTGGGGTAGTCGGAGCGCCCGGTGGCGATGATGCAATCCGGCCGCACGGCCTTGGCCAGCTCGGGGCGAATTTCTGGTTCGGGGTTGGCCAGTGCCAAGATGATGGGTTGGCTGCCCATGGTTTTGACCATGTCTTGCGTCAGCACACCCGCCGCCGAGCAGCCCAAGAACACGTCGGCACCGTTGACCACGTCGGCCAGAGTGCGCAGTGGGGAGGTTTGGGCAAAGCGGGCTTTGCTGTCGTCGTAACCACCGGGGCGGCCTTGGTAAATCAGTCCCTTGGAATCGCACACAAAGATATGGTGGCGTTGCACGCCCAGGCCTACCATCACATCCAAACAGGCCAAAGCGGCAGCGCCCGCGCCGGAGACAGCAATGCGAACGTCTTCGATTTTTTTGTTGACCAACTCTAAGCCGTTGAGCAGGGCCGCTGCCGAGATGATGGCGGTGCCGTGCTGGTCGTCATGGAAGACAGGAATGCTCATGCGCTCGCGCAGTTTTTGCTCGATGTAGAAGCACTCAGGGGCTTTGATGTCTTCGAGGTTGATACCCCCCAGCGTGGGTTCGAGCGCGGCAATGATGTCAACCAATTTGTCGGGGTCGCGCTCGGCCAGTTCGATGTCGAACACGTCAATGCCCGCGAATTTTTTGAACAGGCAACCTTTGCCTTCCATCACGGGTTTGCTGGCCAATGGGCCAATGTCGCCCAAGCCCAGCACGGCTGTGCCGTTGGTGATCACGCCCACCAAGTTGCCTCGGGCGGTAAATTCAGCGGCCAGAGATGGGTCTGCTTCGATGTCCAAACACGGGTAGGCCACACCGGGCGAATACGCCAGCGACAGATCGCGCTGGTTGGACAATGCCTTGGTGGGGGTGACCGAGATTTTTCCGCGGGTCGGCAAGCGGTGGTATTCGCGAGCAGCGTCGCGCAAAGCCGCTTCGGCGGGAGAGATAGATTTGGACAAGACGGTCTCCTAGGGTGTTATGCCCCGAGATTACCTGTTTTCCCACATCCAAAACGAAAAAACGGCTCCCATTTCTGGGAGCCGTTTTCAATAGTTGGTGGTGATAGGTGGATTTGAACCACCGACATCAGCATTATGAATGCTGCGCTCTAACCGACTGAGCTATATCACCAACAGGCCAAAATTATAGCGATTTTTCAAACGCCTTGATCGGACCCGTTGGCGTGTGGGTTCAGCTCAGCAACACATAGCCCTTGTCAATCAGGCATCGGCGCAGTTCAGCGACTGCATTGTTGCCACCGTATTGATCGCCGTGGTGCTTGATCAACTGGCGTTGGCACACCGCCACATCGCTGTGGTACTTCATGAGTGCTTCGCCTTGCAGGTTGACGTCGGGGATGTAATTACCGTTGGCAATGGGCATGCTGTGACGCCAAGTGCCAGAGCACGCAGACAGAGCGGCTGCGCACATTAGGGTAGTGGCCAGAGTGGCCAGGCGTTGGTTAAGGATTGAAGGCATTCAGAGTTAGGTTGGTACTAAAACTATACGACACATTCGTTTCGAATGTTACTTATTTTATAAGGGTGAGATAATTGATAGAAATTTTAATAAAGCAACTTTTCCATCTATGCGCATCGTAAAAACCGCCCTTCTAGCAATTGCAGCTTCAATGTTTTTATTTGGCTCAGTGAGAGCAGACGTCAGTCTCGTTAGTGGATGGAACTTGGTGGGAAATGGCTCAACGTCAGAAATCAATGTGGCCTCTGTGTTTGGTGATGCCAGCAAATACACCACGGTCTGGAAATGGAATTCATCGGCGGGGACTTGGTCTTTTTATACGCCCTCACTTTCAGCCACAGACTTAGCTGCCTATGCGCAGACCAAAGGTTATGGCGTGTTGTCAACCATCAACAGCAAAGAGGGGTTTTGGGTTAACGCCAAAGGCGCTGCAACGGCATCTAACAGCAGCAACAGTGCTGGTGCTGCGTTGTTACAAAGTGATGTGTCTGTGGGGTGGAACTTGTTGGCCAGTGCAGACGGCAAAACACCAACTCAACTCAATGCCTCACTGAGCAGTTCTTTGAGTTCGAATGGCAAATCCATCACGACGGTTTGGGCTTGGGATGCGAATACTTCGAGTTGGAGGTTTTACGCACCTTCGCTTGAGGCCCAAGGAGGTACTGTTCTGGCCGATTACATTGCCAATAAGAAATACCTGAGCTTTGTTGCCCCGTTGGGCAGTACGGATGGTTTCTGGATGAATGTCGGGTCGGTCACGCCAACCCATAAAACATCAGATCCAAACAACGCCATGCCTGTAGTTGCCCTGGTCGCCGTGGGCATGTAATCAGAGTTGAATTTGGTCCAATAAACCCGCAAGCCTCATTGGCTTTTCAGCGTTAAAACTGACAGACGCCAGACCCGGGACCAGGCCCTGTCGAACCAGATGTTTGAAGCATCAAGGTGTTGCCGTTGTTGGTTGCGACAGCGTTCAAGATAAATGTAAATTGTTTCGTCACGCTGCCTATTTTTCCGGTTCCGCTAACTGTTAATTTATGACCTCCAATGAAACCATTGCTGTCATTCATGGGCGCGATGCTGATCGCAGCATCCTTCACATAGGCTGCAGGGCCGAGAGCAGGGCTATCGTTGGTTTTGTATACGGCGTTTTCAAATACGCCACTGAGCGTGCCAGAGGTGCTGGTATTGAACGTCATGATTCCCATAAAGTTATAACCCGTCTCTGCATAAGAGGTGACATCTACAAGTCCATAAGGTACGGGTAGCGTGATCAGAAAAGCACAGCTGCCAGTTGTTGGAAACGTGGCAACAGCACGTGCTGGATTTAAGAAAATAAGAATCGTTAGGGTAAAGAAGATAAGGGCTTTTTGCATAATTTCTTTTTGGTTGAATTTGTATCAATGTATATCTGATGAATGAATCACTATCTTTTGACAAAACGAGCACTCAATTTCAAAAGCAAGAGTGAAAGACCAAAGCCTGTGATGTCCCCGATGAACATCACCTCAAACCCAGATAAAAAATCGGTGGTCAAACCATTCCAGAAAATCACCAATTGGTTGAGTGCGCTATTGACCAGAGAAAAAACGAGCCCCATTTTGATCAAGCAATTCAGGTCAAGGTGTTCAAGAAATCCATCCAGCCTGAACGTGCCCGTCACCAGTTTGAGCGCTATCAGCGGCGAAGCAGCATTGACCAAGGCCAATTCCATGCTGACTGCGTGATCGTTTGGAAAGTAAACAAACAGGCCCGCCACCAGAGACACCGTGGCAATGCTCAAGGCGCCCATGAAGCTGAAAATGAGCACCATCAAAAATTTGACGCCACTCGGAATGTGCACAAGGTGTGCCCCTGGGACCAAGTGAAGAAATGGAGTGACTGCGTTGTTGATGGTGTAGAGCGTTGCAAACGCAAGCGTCAGTGCCATGAACTGAAATGTGCGGTGTTCGTACCAGTTGGTGGAGGGCATGTCTTGAGAAGGGGCTCGGGCGATTCGTTGTGTCTTGCTGCAGTTTACTCAGTCACCCAATGAGCATGCGTCAAGCCTAAAATGAAACCATGCGCCGCTTCTGCTTTTTGTTGTGTGTGAGTTTGCTCAGCAGCATGTTTCATGCGTCCGCAATGATGCCGTCCTTGGCTGAGACGACGCATCCCTTTGTCGCACAAGCCCATTCCAATGCACCAGCACCTTGTCATGAAGAGGCCGCTGAGCACAAAGCCGCACCCGCTCAGTGTGACCTGGGTGAGCACATGTGTTGTGTTGGCTTGGCGGTTTTCACGCCTCAGCCCGTCGGTTTGCGTGCGGTGCTGATGGGGCGTCTGATCCATCCCTATATGGCGCAACTGCAGGTGAGTCAACGTGCAGACAAGCTGTACAAGCCACCCAGACCTTTCGTCCAAATCATTGACATCGTTTAACCCACACTGTGGGCGGTTTTTTATTTGGAGAAATGCATGAACATGACGCATTACATGGAATTGCTGGCTGTCAATCAGCCATGGAATTTGTTAATTTTTATGGGTGTGCCCGTTGTGTTGGCTGAAACCTTGGCCATCACCGAGTTGTATTTGTTGTTCACGCGTTTGCGCAGCGGCTTTGTGCACACGCTCAACCGAGCTGCTGGCTTGATCGTGGGTGTGTATTTCATGGGTGTGATCGGCTATTTGCTGACCACGGCGGTTGTGCCTATTACCCAAGCTGGTGAGTGGCGCACGGTGATTGATGTGATTGCCGTGGGCAGCTATTTGATCGGGGGCTTGCCTTTGATCTACATCGCGGCACAAGAGGTGGGCTTGGTGAACCATAGAGCCGATGCCGAACACAAGATGAAAGTGCACGCCACCTGCGTGGCTTTGTTCTTGGTGTTTGGCCACATCGCCATGATCGCGGGCATGCTCGACCCTTCCTTGCTCTCAGGTGGCACGGCCACCGAGCAGGCCATGCCGATGTCGCACAGCCATTGACAACTGGCTGTGCGTTGAGCGTCAAGGTGGCGCTCAGTCCACCTTGGCGCCTGAGGTGCGCACCATGTGGGCCCACTGAGCCACTTCATTGCGCATGAAGAGGCCAAATTCTTCTGGGGTGTCACCCACGGCTTCGGCGCCTTGGCCGGCCAACTGTTCACGGATGGCGGGCATTTTCAAGAGCTTCACCACTTCGTTGTTCAAGCGGACCACGACCTCACGCGGCGTGCCTGCCGGTGCAAACAAGCCGGACCAGGCATAGGTCACAAACCCTTTCACACCCGCCTCTTCCACCGTGGGGACGTCGGGCAGTTGCGCCACACGTTTTTTGCTCGACACCGCCAAGATCTTGACCTTGCCGGAGCGCACATGCGCAATACCTGTGGGCATGTTGATGAACATCATGTTGACCTGCCCGCCCAGCAAGTCGGCAATGGCAGGTGGGCCGCCTTTGTAGGGCACGTGCACGGCTTCCATGCCGGTCATGTTTTTGAACAGCTCAGTGGAGAGATGCGTCGAGGTGCCTTGCCCCGTGGAGGCGTAAG
>CANFYL010000082.1 GCA_947451285.1 Comamonadaceae bacterium | reverse complement strand
TCAATCGGTTTGAATCTTGGCTTCTTTGAGCCAAGGAATCCAGCGGTCAAAGTCTGCGTCCAAGCGCGCCTTGAAGCCCGCGCTGTCACGCGGATTGCTGAACCCCGCCTCGGCCAGCTTGGCCGCCACCTCGGGTTGTGCCACAACTTGAGCCAGCGCTTGGGCCAGCTTTTGGCGCACGTCGGCGGGCACGCCTGCGGGCACCAACACACCGTACCAATTGGTCATCTGCAACAGCGGCATGCCGGCTTCTGCGGCGGTGGGCACATCGGGCAAATGCGGCGAACGCTTGGTGTCAAAAATCACCAGGCCTTTGACGCGTCCGTCTTTGATGTAGGCCTTGAGCACCGGCACATCGGCGTTCACCACATCGAGCGTGCCCGACATCAAATCGACCAAAGCCGGTGCCGCACCCCGGTAAGGAATGTGCACCATGGGCGCATCGGCCACCTTGCTGAACAACTCGGCCCCCACGTGCATGGTGCCGCCCACCCCGGTGGAGCCGTAATTGAGTTTGTTGGCTTTGGCCTTGGCCACCAACTCGGCCAGGTTGTTCACGCCCAGCGAGGGGCGCACGGCCAGCATGGTTTGCACCTCGCCCAGCAAGAACACGGGCTCCAAGTCTTTGCGGGGGTTGTAGGGCAAATTCGCGGTGGTGCCCGCACTCAGCACCAGGCTGGAAGTGGTCAACACAATGGTTTGTCCATCGGGCACCGACTTCACTGCGGCCGACACACCCACCGTGCCGCCCGCCCCACCGCGGTTGTCCACCACCACCGGTTTACCCAACGCAGTGCTGAGTGCCGGCGTGATGATGCGGGCAATTTGATCGGCCGGGCCACCGGCCGCGAACGGCACGATGATTTTGAGCGCGTCTGCTGCCTGCACCGACAAGCCCCAACAAACCGCCGCAGTGCCCAGAAGCCAAAGTTTCAAAGTGTTGCGTCGCATAGGTGTTCCAAAGTTGAGAGAGTGATCAAGAAATGTGTGAAGCCAGCGTGCCGCGCGGCTCAGCCTTGGTAACGCGGCTCAGGCAAACCGGCCACGCCCACATCGAGGCTGAGCAAAGCACCGGCCCAAGGCTCGGCTGCCAAGCGCTCCGGCGCAATCCGTTGCGAGTGGCTGGTGATGTAGAGGGTGCGCAAACCCTCGCCACCAAACGCCGGGCAAGTGGGGTTGGTCACCGGCAGTTGAATCACGCGGTCCACGCGCCCCTTGGGGTCGAGCCGCACCAAATGTCCCGTGGCCACCATGGTGTGCCAGACACAGCCCTCGGCATCCACCGTGGCACCATCGGGGCGACCGAGCTGGTGCGTCCAGTCTTTGAACACACGGCGGTTGCTGATCACACCATCGTCCAAGTCGTAATCAAAGGCCCACATCATTTGGTTGTGGGTGTCGGCAAAGTACATGGTCCGGTCGTCCGGGCTCCACGACAAGGCATTGGGCAAGACAAAGCCATCGAGCATGGCGTGGCAGCTGTGGTCGGGGTCTAAGCGGTAGAGCACACCTTTGGGCTCGCGCACTGTGTCGTGCATGCTGCCGGCCCAAAAGCGGCCACGGCGGTCGCACTTGCCGTCGTTCAGGCGCATGCCCGCACCGCCCAGTCCGGGGTCGCAAATCAACTCAGGAGGCAAGGCTTGCGCAGGGTCGTAGCCATAAAAGCCCCCCGGTGTGGCCAGCACCAGGCCACCCGACTCGCGCAGCGCGATGGAGCCGGTCACCATCTCGGGGGCCAAACGCCAGGCGCGGTGCGCGCCTGTGGCCGGGTCATACGTCTGCAACGCAGGCCGGCGCACATCGACCCACCAGAGCTGGCGCGTGCGGTCACACCACAGCGGCACCTCGCCCAAGATATCGGCGCCCTGCACCACGCATCGAAGGCTTTTATTGATCTCAGCTTGCATGGCGAAACCCGTCACTTGTATTTGGTTTTCGCCAAGGTGGCGATGTCCACCCCCGTGGCAATGTCGGCCTTTTGGCGGCTGTCGCCTTGGTCAATGTGCTCGGCTTCTTGCAACACCGCTTCCACGTGGGCGAAAGGCACAAACACCACGCCCGCCTCATCGGCCACCACCAAGTCCCCCGCGTCCACCTGCACGTTGGCAATACGCACTTTGCCGTTGATCTCGATCGTCTCCAAGCGCCACTTGCCGGTGATGGGCGTGACCCCTTGGGCCCAGATCGGAAAACCTAACTCGCGTGACACCGTGGGGTCGCGGTACGAGCCATCGATCACCGCGCCCGCGCACCCTGCGCGGTGCGCCAGCGTGGCCGACTGCCCACCCATGTTGGAGATGCCCAGCAAACCTTGAATCACCACCACATCGCCGGGTTCGGCCAGGTTGTAGGCCTCGTGCTCGCCCATCTTGCCCACCTTGCTGGTGGCGCTGCGCAAGGGTGTCTCGTGGCGCTCCACATTGCGCACCGTCACCGCTTGACCCACCATGCGTTGCGCCTGCAACGAGGGCTTCAAGGTCGAGGCTGCAATAGCACCCAACAGCCCCAGGTTGTCCATCGCGTCAGACACCGCACCGGTCAAATCATCGAGCTGGCGATAACGCTGCAAGAGTTCAGGACTCAAGCGCGTGAGCGTCATTTTTTTCACGGCTTCGGCGGGCACGCGTCCAGTCAGTTGTTTCATGCGATCCATTCAAAAAAATCTGTCGGCCTGGATGCCGGGTGGATGCCACCGTGCCATGCCAACGGCGTGCATCCTGCTGTTGAAAGCGGCAATTTTGAGATGAGAGTCTGCGCCATGCCGTGGTCGTTTGTACCTAGATCTGTGCTGTGCGTGACAGCGCTGATCCCCGCTTGCTCTTACCGTCTGCGGGTCTCATTTGAAAGGTTCCATGATGAAAGCTGCCTGGTACAGCCGCAACGGTGAAGCGGTCGATGTGTTGACCTTGGGCGACCTGCCCACCCCCCAACCCGCTGCCGTTGAAGTGCGCGTCAAACTCGCCACCTCGGGTGTCAACCCCTCCGACGTGAAGTCGCGCAAAACACGGCCCATCACCGACGCCGAAATCATCCCGCACAGCGATGGCGCAGGCGTGATCGACGCCGTGGGTGCCGGTGTGCCCGCGTCGCGCATTGGCGAGCGCGTGTGGATCTGGAACGGCCAGTGGCAACGCCCCTGGGGCACAGCCAGCGAGTACATCGCTTTGCCCGCACCACAAGCCGTGGCGCTGCCCGAGCACATCGACTTCGCATCTGCGGCCTGCTTTGGCATTCCGGCCCTCACCGCCATTCAAGCCATCCATTTGGCGGGCGACCTGAAAGGCAAAACCGTGTTGGTGATTGCCGCCTCCTCAGCAGTGGGCCACTACGCAGCGCAATTGGCGGTGCTGCAAGGCGCACGCGTGATTGGCACCGTGGGCTCCGAGGCCAAAGCCGCGCATGTGCGCAGCGTGGGTGTGCAGGAGGTGATTCACTACAAAACCGAATCGGTGAGTGAGCGCGTCAAAGCCATCACCCAAGGCCAAGGTGTGGATGTGGTGATTGACATGGACTTTTCCACCTCGCACCGCCTCACCGCCGACGGCAGCCTCAAGCGCCACGGCACCTTGGTGTGCTATGGCTCGAACGTGCCGGGCGATGTGGCGGTGAACTTCAGGCCCTTGCTGTGGAACTCGATCACCATGAAGTTCTTCTTGGTCTACGACTTGACGCCCGAAGACCGCGAACATGGCTTGCGCTATTTGACCCAACTGCTGCAAGACAAGGCGCTGGTGCATGCGGTGGCCGCGCAGTACCCGCTGCAAGACATCGTCCAAGCGCACCAAGCGGTGGAAAGTGGTCAGGTGATGGGCAACGTGGTGATCACGCTTTGACGTCAGTGCAAAGGCACAAACAGCTCAGCCGCACGCTTGTTGGGCAAGGCGTGGGCTTGGGCCAAAGAGGCGACTGAAGCCATCATCTCAGGCGACACGCCCTGAGGATGGCGGTACACCTCCATCCAGGTCTCCATGCCCTCGGGCGAGGCTTCAGGCCGCTGCATCAACTCCACCGTCATGCCCGGCCAAGCTTGCACCACCGCTTGCTGAAAATCACGCACACGCCCGAGCCACTGCGCGTGCTCGGTGACGGGCAATTTGTAATACACAAACAAGGTCACTTGGGTGGGCGTGTGTGCGGTGCTCATGGGGTCAGCCTTATTGGCGCTCCAACTTCATGGTGGTCACCAAGTTGTTCCACTTGTCGATCTCACCCGACAAAATGTCACGCAACTCTTCGGGGGTGCCGCCACGCGCATCGATGCCCACGTCTTGAAACTTGCTGCGCACATCGGGCAAGGCCAGTGCCGCGTTGATTTCTTTGTTCAGGCGTTCAATGATGGGGCGCGGTGTTTTGGCCGGTGCGGCCACACCGTTCCAGGCCGTCACGTTGTACCCCTTGACGCCGCTCTCCATCAGCGTAGGCACCTCGGGCAAGCCACGGAAACGTGTGCCTGAGGACACCGCCATGGCCTTGATCTCACCACCGCGAATCAAGGGCATAGCGGGCGAGATGATTTCAAACGCCACCGCAATGTCTTTGCTCTTGAGCGCCAGCATCAGCGACGGTGTGGTCTTGTAAGGCACGATGGTGGTGTTCAAGCCGGTCAGGCTTTTGAAGAGTACCGCCGACATGTGTTGACCACTGCCCAAGCTCACCGTGCCAATGTTGTATTTATCGGGGTTGGCTTTGGCCTTGTTGATGAAGTCTTGCACGCTCTGAATGTCCGAGCTTTTGTCCACCAACATCACCACGTCAAAAAAGCCCATGGCCGAGATCGGCTGAAAGTCACGCTTGATGTCGTAGGGCATTTTGTTGAACATGGCCGCGCTCACCGCGTTGCCATAGTTCATGTGGAGCAAGGTGTAGCCATCGGGGTCGGCCTTGGCGACGGTTTCACCGGCCACAATGCCGCCCGCGCTGGGCTTGTTGTCCACCACCACCTGCTGGCCCAAAGCGTCGGACAACTTTTGCGCCACCATGCGTGCCGTGATGTCGGCCACGCCACCCGGGGCATAGCCCACCACCAGACGAATGGGTTTGTTGGGGTAGGTGTTGGTTTGGGCATGCAGCACAGCGCCTGCACCCAAGAGGCCCAGACACAACAGCCACTGCGCGCACCAAGTCACGGACTTGTCGAGGGTCGACTTCATGTTTTATCTCCTGCTTTTCCCATCCCAGCCCAGCGGGCCACGAGATCGGTTTCAATGTCAAAAAGGTCCAGGCACCGTCCCACCGTGTGGTTGACCATGTCGTCCAAGGTTTGGGGCCGTGCGTACAGCGCAGGCACAGGCGGCATCAAGATGGCACCGTTCTCGCAAGCCTGTGTCATGGCTTTGAGGTGGCCGGCGTGCAGCGGTGTCTCACGCACCATCAGCACCAGGCGGCGGCGCTCTTTGAGCACCACGTCAGCCGCACGCGACAACAAGCTGGTGGTCATGCCATAGGCAATTTCAGACAGCGAGCGAATCGAACACGGGGCCACCACCATGCCCATGGTCTTGAACGACCCGGACGAAATGGTGGCGCCAATGTTCTTGGCGTTGTGCACCTCAAAGGCCATCGCCTCTACCTCTTTTTGGGTGTAGTCGGTCTCGGCCGTCAGCGTCATACGCGCCGAGTCGCTCATCACCAAATGGGTTTCGATGTCACTGTGTTGCAAGGCCTGCAAAATGCGCACGCCATACACAATGCCCGAGGCACCGCTGATGCCCACGATCAAACGCCGTGGTGTTTTGTTTTTCGCGCTGGACATGACGGCGCTCATGGCTCGTCCGGGCGAAATTTGCTTTCGGCCTTCACATCGTTGCGCTGCTGTTTCAAACTGATGGCACCGTTCTCCAGGTAACGGCCTGTGGCGGCGCGCTGGGCCGCGGCCTCCCACTGGGGCAGCCAGTCGCCCAAGGTGTAACCAAACCAAGGCGCTTGTGGTCGCAACTTAGGCAAGCCCAGCTCTTCCCAAATGGCTTTGGAGCGCTCCATGTAGGGTTGCGTGGGCAAGGCCAAAGGCGGCATGACCGACTTCATGGTGGCATCCATCAGCAAGGTCGAGTCCTCTTCGCCGTCCAACTCGCGCTTGGGGCCGTGACCTTGTCCGCGGTGCTCCAGGGTTTGCACGTCCATCACCGGGTTCATGCGGTAGGCCATGGCCCACAGCAGCGCGTCGGCATTGTCGGGGTCGATGTCCTCATTGACCGCAATGCAAATCTTGCCGCAGTCGCCTTTGAAAAACGCCGCACCGTAAAGGGCGCGCCAGATTTCGGTTTTGGGGGTGTCTTTGTCAAAGGTGATCACCGTAACGCGCAGCAAGCCCGTGAGCGGCTCGTGCAAAGACACGCGCTTGACGCCGCGAATGCCCAAGGCATTGCGCAAATGCGCCAAGAACAAGGGCTCGTAGGCCACGCGCTTGATCACGCTCGACTCGCTGGGGGCCACTTGGCTCAGGTAAGACGGAATGACTGGCTTGAGGCGATGGGTGATGGCCGTGATGGTCATGGGCAGGTTGAACTCTTCCAACGCCACATGCCCGTGCGATTCGCCAAACGGTGCTTCGGGTTCTAAGAACTCCAGATCAATGTGGCCTTCGATGACGATCTCGGCTTGCGCGGGCACGCGCAGGTTCACGGTGCGGGCCTGGGTCACCTCAATCGGCACCCCAGCCAAGCCACCGGCCACTTCGAATTCGTCCATGCCAATGGGCAATTTTTGCGGGCCCATGAATGCCACATAAGGCGGGCAACCCAACACCACCGCACAGGGCATGGTTTTGTGGCCGGCTTTTTTCCAAGCTTGGTAATGCAAATAGCCGCCGGCACCGCCCACGCGCGTGGCCATGCGCACCACCATGCGGTCGGGGGCTTTCAAGGCACACCGGTAGGTGCCCATGTTTTGCACGCCAGTCTCGGGGTCCACCGTGATCACATTGGTGGCCGTCAGTGTGGGCGCGCTGTCAAAGCCCGGTGTGGAAATGGGAATGGGCAACATGTCCAAGCCCTTGCCCTCGCCTTGCAAATCGGCCCCTTGGTGAATCACCTCGTGGCAAGGTGCGTTCTCGACCATGCGCGGTTTGATGGGGTGGTTGATGGCCTGGTCCCAGCGGGCCTGAATTTGCTCGACCGACGAGCCCATGCCCACGCTGTAAATCTCGCGGTTGGCGGCCAGTGCGCCCACCACCACCGGGATGTCGTACTTGCGGCCTTGGGCGTTGACGATGTTGGTGAACAAAAACGCTTTGCGTTCGGCCTCGTCCATGCCGCCCACAAACTGCCAGCGCACCAAGGGGTGCAACTCAGAGTCTTTGTCGATGGGACGGTCGATGACTTGCAGCAAGCCACGACGCTTGAGCTCCTCCAAGTGGTCGTGCAAATCGGGGTAACCGGTGGTGTGTTGGCTCATGAGAGATAGTCAATCAAGTAGAAAAAACGCAAGCGCCGATGATGCCTTGAACAGCGTCACCCCACATCGGGCAATACCCGAGAAAAACTCACACATACCTCACCAGCCCATGGTCTCAGTGAGCTGTGCAATCGACCGTTCGGTGTCTTGGCCTTCTTTGAGCAACCACTCGGTGAAGTCTTCGATCACGGGTTTGCGCTCAAAGCCAAGCGGTGAATTGACAAAGTAACGGCGCTGACGCGCCACCCGCAAACCAAATGGCGCGCACAAGCGTCCCGCAATCACATCGTCGGCCACCAAAAACAAAGGCACCAAGACCAAGCCGAGACCCTCCGCCGCCGCTTGCAGAGCGAAATACATCTGCTCAAACTGCAAACTCTTGCTCGGGGGCTGTGACGCAGGCACTTGGGCCAGGGTGAGCCATTCGGCCCAGTTCATGGGTTCGGTGTCGTAACTGATGAGCGTGTGCTCGGCCACATCGGTGGGGTCTTGGAGTCGCCCACCCTCCAACAAGTCGGGGTGACAAATCGGCACGATGGTCTCGGTCATGAACGGCACCGACACCATGCCGGGCAAAGGCTCATGGGCCCCGCGTATGGCCACGTCATAGCCACGCTCTTCAAAGTTCACCGGCGCGGTCGAGGTGGTGAGTTTGACCTCCACCCCACCCCGGCGTTTTTGAAACGCCGAGATGCGCGGGATCAACCAGCGCATGGTGAAAGTGGGGGGCGCATTGATGCGCAAAGCCGTGGGCTCGGCCTGCTCGACCAGCTGCATGGCTGTGACGGCAATGCGGTCCAGGGCTGGGGTGACCGCCGTCAAAAACGTGCGGCCCGCATCGGTCAGGCTGAGCTGCGACTGGCTGCGGTTGAACAAGGGTGTGCTCAACCAGGCCTCGAGCACCGCCACTTGCTTGCTGACGGCACCATGCGTGACAAAGAGTTCTTTCGCCGCCTTGGTGAAGCTCACATGACGCGCCGCCGCCTCAAATGCACGGACCGCATTCAAAGGAGGAAGTTTTCTCATAAGTGGGCGCCATGTTAGTTAGGAGAGATGCACTACAGCATGAGATTTTCTCATGCAACGTGAATATTACTGAATTGCCTCAAAGGCCATTTGCATTAGACACTCACGCCCGACCCAAGAAGGAGCCGCGCGTGAGAAATAGTCAGCACACCCCCACAGCCATTCGGAACATCAGCCCATGAAAGCCGCCGCCTTCGATTACATCCGTGCCGACAACGTCGAGCACGCCCTGAGCTTGC
>CANFYL010000081.1 GCA_947451285.1 Comamonadaceae bacterium | reverse complement strand
TGCTCAATGGCGGCATCGGTGTCGGCCGACCAATGTAAGCGGGCTTTGAAATCGGCTTCAAAGGTGGGGCTTGTGGTCGAGAGACGGAGCGGTTGGGCCATGGCAGTTGCTTGTCAGAAGTGGCGCGTTAACGGGCGGGCAAGGCGGCTTCGAACGCATCAATGATGCGGCGAATGGGCGCTTGCTTCATTTTGAGGGCTGCTTGGTTGACCACCAAGCGCGAGCTGATGTCCATGATGCGCTCCACCTCCACCAAGTGGTTGGCCTTGAGCGTGTTGCCGGTTGACACCAAGTCAACGATGGCATCGGCCAAGCCGGTGAGTGGCGCCAACTCCATCGAGCCATACAGCTTGACCATGTCGACGTGGACGCCCTTGGAGGCAAAAAAGTCACGCGCAATCGCGGTGTACTTGGTGGCAACTTTCAAGCGTGCGCCTTGCTTGACCTGGGCTGCATAGTCAAAGTCAGCCCGCACGGCCACGCTCATGCGGCACTTGGCAATTTGCAAGTCCAGTGGCTGGTACAAGCCCGTGGCTGCCACGCCGTTGGCATAACCACCGCCGTGTTCGATCAGGGTATCCAAGCCAGTCACGCCCAAGTCGGCACCGCCGTACTGCACGTAGGTGGGCACATCGGAGGCACGCACCAGCACCACGCGCACGTTGGCGTGGTTGGTGGGCAAGATCAGCTTGCGCGATTTTTCAGGGTCTTCCAACACCTCAATGCCAGCGGCTATCAGCAAGGGCATGGTTTCGTCAAAGATGCGGCCTTTGGAGAGCGCGAGTGTGATCATGTCGTTTGCTTTCATGGCGTGGGGGCCATTATTTGACTCGTTCAATGTCAGCGCCAATGGCGCGCAGCTTGGCTTCCATCTTGTCGTAGCCACGGTCGAGGTGGTAGATGCGATCGACCAAGGTTTCCCCCTCGGCCACCAATCCGGCAATCACCAACGAGGCCGAGGCCCGCAAGTCGGTGGCCATGACGGTGGCACCCGACAACCGAGGCACGCCCTGGAGCACCGCCACCTTGCCATCGATCTGGATGTGCGCGCCCAAGCGCACCAACTCGTTGACGTGCATGAAGCGGTTTTCAAAAATGGTTTCGGTCACCTTTGATGCGCCCTGTGCAATGGCGTTGAGCACCATGAACTGCGCTTGCATGTCGGTGGGAAAACCGGGGTATTCGGTGGTGCGGAAGTTTTGTGCCTTGAGGTGCGCAAACGCTGGAGCTGCGCCCTGAATGCGAATGCCCTCTGAATGGGCTGTGACAGTGGCCCCTGCATCGCGCAGTTTGTCGATCACCGCGTCCAAATGGTCAGCACGGGCATGACGCAAGAACACGTCCCCTCCAGTAGCCGCCACGGCACACAAGAACGTGCCGGCTTCAATGCGGTCTGCCACCACCTGGTGATGACAGCCGTTCAAGCGGCTTACGCCTTGGATGTGAATGCGACTGCTACCGTGACCTTCAATCTTGGCGCCCATGGCAATCAGCATCTCGGCCAAGTCAGGAATTTCGGGTTCTTGGGCGGCGTTTTCCAACAACGTTTCGCCATCGGCCAAAGCAGCAGCCATCAAGAAGTTTTCTGTGCCTGTGACCGTGACCATGTCGGTGGCAATGCGCGCGCCCTTCAAGCGTGACAAGCCCGGTTTGAGCTTGGCCAGCATGTAGCCGTGTGCCACTTCAATCTCCGCCCCCATGGCTTGCAAGCCCTTGATGTGCTGATCCACCGGACGCGAACCAATGGCGCAACCACCTGGCAACGACACTTTGGCATGACCAAAACGCGCCAACAAAGGCCCCAAGGCCAATACCGAGGCACGCATGGTTTTGACCAACTCATACGGCGCTTCGGGTTTGCTCAAACCGCCCGCGTTCAAATGCACAGCGCCGGCATCATCGCGCTCGGCCGTCACACCCATATTGCGAATGAGCTTGAGCATGGTGGCGACGTCTTGCAACTGAGGCACATTGCCCAACACCACCGGCTGGTCTGTCAACAAAGCTGCACACAGTTCGGGCAAAGCAGCGTTCTTGGCGCCTGAAATCAACACCTCGCCGATCAATCTGCGACCACCTCGAATTAATAATTTGTCCATTCTGTTCGTGGCTCAGGTGCGGTCGGCTGATGGCAGGACTTGCCACTCGGCGGGGGTGTAGGTTTTCATCGACAAAGCGTGCACCTCGTCGGTGTGCATTTTGTGACCCAGGGTGGCGTACACCCGCTGGTGGCGTTGAATCAAACGCTTGCCCTCAAACTCAGAAGACACCAAGGTGGCGTACCAGTGACGACCATCGCCGTTCACCTGTAGATGTTCGCAGGACAGGTTCGCAGCAATCAATGCTTGAAGTTCTTGTGCCGTCATGATTCTTGTTAACCTCGAATTTTGTAGCCTGTGCGCAGCAAATGCAGGGCCACGCCCGACACCAGACTCAGGCATGTCAACACCAGGCCCAAACTTAACCAGGGCGAGACATCGCTCTGGCCAAAAAAGCCATAGCGAAAGCCGTCAATCATGTAGAAGAAAGGGTTGAGGTGGCTCACGCTTTGCCAAAAGCCAGGCAAGGAATGGATGGAATAAAACACGCCACTCAAAAACGTCATCGGCATGATGACGAAATTTTGAAACGCTGCCATTTGGTCAAATTTATCAGCCCACAAACCAGCGATCAGACCTAGACAACCCAGCATTGCCGCACCACAAACGGCAAACACCAGAGCCCACAGCGGGTAAGCCGGCAAGAGGGAGACGCTGAGCACCGAGGATTGCCAGACAAACACACTGGTCACCAAAAGCACGCCCAAGCCCACCACCAAGCCACGCACCATAGCAGATAAGGTGTAAGCCAAAAACCAATTCCAGTGTGACAACGGCGTAAGCAACAAGAACACCAAATTGCCCATGATCTTGCTCTGCACCAAGGACGATGAGCTGTTGGCGAATGCGTTTTGCAACACACTCATCATCACCAAGCCAGGAATCAAAAATGCGGTGTAGCTCACACCGCTGTAAACCTGCACACGATCTTCCAGCACATGGCCAAAGATCAGCAAATAAAGCACGGCCGTCAATACGGGCGCAGCGACAGTTTGGAAACCCACCTTCCAAAAGCGCATCACTTCTTTATAAAACAGGGCGGTCCAACCGGTCATGCACGCACCTCATCCGGGTGAGAGGACATCACATCTAAGAAGACATCTTCCAAGTCGGCTTTGCGGATTTCGATATCTTCGGCCACCAGGCCTGCTTCGCGCACCGCTGCCAAGTAGCGCTCAATCTCCAACGCATCGTTGGCAGGCAATTGCACGATGCGACCAGTGACACGCGCCTTGGTCGCCAACGCAGCAGGCAACTCTGTATCGACCTTGAAGCGCAGCACCGTGCTCGACGCAGCCTTGAGCAACTCGCTGGTGCTGTCCAACGCCACCACCTTGCCCTGCTTGAGCATGGCGATCCGGCTACACAAAGCCTCCGCCTCTTCCAGGTAGTGCGTGGTCAACAGCACGGTGTGGCCTTGTTTGTTGAGCTTGGCAATGAACTGCCACAAAGTTTGACGCAACTCCACATCGACACCCGCAGTGGGTTCATCGAGCACGATCACAGGCGGTTTGTGCACCAGCGCCTGCGCGACCAAGACACGGCGCTTCATGCCGCCCGAAAGTTGACGCATGTTGTGACTGGCCTTGTCGGCCAGCCCCAAGCTGTGGAGTAACTCGTCGATCCAATCGTCGTTGTGAGCGACGCCAAAGTAGCCCGACTGAAAACGCAAGGTCTCGCGCACATTGAAAAAGGGATCAAACACCAACTCTTGCGGCACCACGCCCAATTGGCGTCGCGCCTGAGCGGCTTGGCTGTTGACATCAAAACCATGCACGGTCACGGCACCTGCTGTGGCCTTGGATAAGCCCGCTAGGATGCTGATGAGTGTGGTTTTGCCTGCGCCATTGGGGCCGAGCAAGCCAAAAAACTCGCCGGGCTCGATGTCAAAGCGCACACCGTCCAAGGCCTGAAACGGGCCTCGGTCAGTGGCATAGGTTTTGGAAACGGATTGGAAGGAAATAGCTGGCATGGGAAGCCCTAGATTTTAAGGCTTTGCAAGTACCCTTCGGGCGGCATCGCTCAGTTGAGCAAATCGGTGACGCCATAAACACGCGCCAGGGCCTGGGCGCGATCCGGCAAACCCTGAACGTGCAGCTGTCCACCTTGCGCCAAAACAGCACGGCGACACGCCAACACAACGGCGAGTGCCGAGGAATCAAACTGGGTCAACGCCGAAGCATCCAGCACAGCTTGTCCATCTTGCGCCAAGTTGGCCAACAAGGTCTTGATGAAGGCATCAGACACAGACTGAGCTTGCGCCTGCGTCAAGACGGCAGGCAAAGCAACGGGCAACACAGCAGCGCTAGACATGGATTATTTGGCGTCCGCTTTGCGAACGCTGTTGGCTTTGTTACGTTCTGCCAAGCTCGCGATCAAGCCGTCCACGCCTTTGGCATTGATCTCTTGAGCGAACTGTGTGCGGTAGTTATCGACCAACCACACGCCCATGACATTGAGGTTGTAAATGCGCCAGCCCGAGGGCGCGTCGGGTGCTTTTTCAACCCGGTAGTCCAGCTGAATTGGATCACCCTTACCACGCACCTCGGTGCGCACAATCACCTCTTTGTCCTCGGGCGCTGAACGCAATGGTTTGACCACGATAGATTGGTCACTCACCTGGTTAACTGCACCTGAATAAGTGCGCACCAACAAAGCCTTGAACTCTTCCTGTAAACGCTTTTGTTGCTCAGGTGTCGCCTGACGCCAGCCGGGCCCAACGGCAGAAGCCGTCATGCGCTGGAAGTTGAGATGCGGCATGACACGCTGATCGACCAGCACAGAAATTTTGTTGATGTCGCCCGACAAAATGGTCTTGTCAGCTTTGACGGTATCGAGCAAATCGCTCGACAAGCGTTTGATGAATACATCCGCTGTGTCATCGGCGGCCCAAGCAGGTGAGCTCATGGCGAAGCTGGTAGAAAGCGCGAGGGCCAGCACAGACAAAGCTCGGCCCAAATGGCGACGGGTGAGGGGCAAACGTGTCATCGGTTTCAATTCCATAGTTCAAGTAATGGTTCAACGCAGTGGCGCATCATTTGGCCGACGCAGGCTCTACGCTGTAATCGGGCTCGTCTTCTTCAGGCGGGTTGCCATCGTAAATTTGCGAGCGTCGGTACTGCAAATAGGCATCACGCGTGAAACTGTATTTGTCGATGGATGCTTGCTCTAGCAAGTTGGCAGCGTCCAACAACCCAGCTCGCTTGTCCACCAAACGCAAAGCTGTGATTTGATTACGGGCAGAAACATCGTCGATCGTGTGCACTGCATCGATCGAAGTATCTACAGAAAAACCAGCTGTATCTCGAAAGGTGGACGGGCCAAACAAAGGCAACACCAAGTAAGGGCCATTGCCTACACCCCAGTAGCCCAGTGTTTGACCGAAGTCTTCGCTGTGACGCTGAAGTTTGATTTCAGTGGCCACATCAAACAAGCCGTAAATACCGAAGACGGTGTTGACCACCACACGCATGAAAGACTCTGCAGTCTCCTTACCTTTCAGCTGTAAGCCGCTGTTGAGTGTCGAGCGAACATCCGATAGGTTATTGAAAAAGTTATGCACGCCAGTTTGCACAAATTTGGGCGTGTAGTCGCGATAGCCCTTGGCCAAGGGCTGGGTCACATTCTCATCCACGGTGTCGTTGAAGCCAGAAATTTTGCGGTTCATTGGCTCCAGTGGGTCTTTGGGGTTAGCGTTGGGACCCGTGGCACACCCGCTCATAAGCAAAGACACGCACCACACCAGCACAAAGAGCTTGGACTTCGATTGAAAACCGTTCATTTTGCAGCTCCCGCTGCAGGTGGCGTGTCAGCAGCTTTGTTGTAGAGGAATTGGCTGATCAGGTTTTCCAACACCACCGCCGACTGGGTGGACTGGATGCGGTCTCCTGAAGCGAGGTTCTCAGTCTCAGAACCCGCTTCAATGCCAATGTATTGCTCACCCAACAAGCCGCTGGTCAAAATTTTCAGCGAACTGTCTTTGGGAAATTTATAGCGACTCTCCATCGCCATGGTCACGGTGGCTTGGAAGGTCTTGTCGTCAAAGATCACCGACTCGACACGCCCCACCACCACGCCCGAGCTTTTGACAGCAGCTTGACGCTTCAAGCCCCCAATGTTGTCAAAGCGTGCGCTCACGGAATAGGTGGACTGGAAATTCAGACTCAACAAATTGGCCGACTTGAGGGCCAAAAACAAAATGGCTGCGGCCCCCAACAGGACAAACAACCCCACCCACAGATCATTTTTAGAGCGTTGCATAGCGTCGCCTCGAATTTAAATACTGAACATCATGGCGGTCAGAACAAAGTCCAACGCCAACACTGCCAAAGAAGCCACCACCACCGTGCGGGTGGTGGCACGCGACACGCCTTCGGGCGTGGGCTGTGCTTCATAGCCTTGCAACAAGGCCACGAAAGTCACCGTCACGCCAAAGACAAAACTTTTCACCACGCCGTTGCCGACGTCTTTCCAAACGTCAACACCGCCTTGCATCTGGCTCCAAAACGAGCCCGCATCAACACCAATCATGAGCACGCCGACCATCCAGCCTCCCAACACCCCCACGGCGCTGAACACAGCCGCCAGCAAAGGCATGGTGAGGATGCCGCCCCAAAAACGCGGACCCAAAATGCGACGCACCGGATCGACCGCCATCAAGTCCATGGCGCTGAGTTGTTCGCCCGCTTTCATCAGGCCAATCTCGGCCGTGAGCGAGGTGCCAGCACGGCCTGCAAACAACAAGGCACTGACCACCGGGCCCAACTCGCGCACCAGGCTCAAGGCCACCAGCAAGCCCAGTGCTTCGGACGATCCGTAGCGCTGCAAGGTGTAGTACCCCTGCAAGCTGAGCACAAATCCCACAAACAAACCCGACACGGCAATGATGGCCAGCGAGTAGTTACCCAAGAAATGAATTTGGTCGCGCACCAAGCCAAAGCGGCGCATGTTGTCGCCAAACAAGCTGACCAAACGGACAAACAAGCGCGTGCCCTGCCCCAAGTTGGCCAGGTAGCTGCGAATGGCAAACCCCAGATTGGCGATGAACTTCATTGCGGACCTCCGACGCCAAAATCTTGCGCCACAGAAGGGCCGGGGTAATGAAAGCGCACCGGCCCTTCAGGCGCTGCACTGACAAACTGGTGCACCAAGGGGTCGGTGCTGTGACGCACTTCGTCGGGCGTGCCCTGTGCCGCGATCTTGCCGTTGGCCAGCACGATCACCTGATCGGCGATGTGGAAGGTTTCGTCCAAGTCGTGCGACACGATGACACTGGTCAGTCCCAAGGTGTCGTTGAGCTGGCGAATCAAACGTGCGGCAGTACCTAGCGATATCGGATCCAAGCCTGCAAAGGGCTCGTCGTACATCACCAACTGCGGGTCCAAGGCCATGGCACGGGCCAGGGCGACACGACGCGCCATGCCGCCTGAGACTTCCGAGGGCATCAGATCGCGTGCACCGCGCAAGCCCACGGCTTCGAGCTTCATCAGCACGATGTCGCGCACCATGGACTCGCTCAAATCGGTGTGCTCGCGCAAGGGAAAAGCCACGTTGTCAAACACGCTCAAATCGGTGAACAGGGCGCCAAACTGAAACAACATGCCCATGCGACGACGTACGGCATACAAGCCTGCTGGGTCGAGGGAGGAGATTTCTTGACCATCAAAGGTCAAGCTGCCCGACTGGGCGCGGTACTGACCCCCGATGAGACGTAAAACCGTGGTTTTGCCGCCACCAGAAGCGCCCATCAAGGCCGTGACCTTGCCACGTGGCACGGTCAAGCTGATGCCATCCAGGATCACGCGCTCGCCATAGCCAAAGCGAATGTCGCGCAGTTCGACCAAGTGCGTCATATCGGTGGAAGGTGGGGTGCTGGAAGTCATAGAAAACAAAAGCCGGGTAATGCCGGCTTCTGTGATTTTAAAACCAAGTCCTTACAGACTTGTAAAGATGAGAATTAGTCACCGAGGTAGATCGCTCGTACCCATCAAGTACTCATCCACTGCGCGTGCGGCCTGACGACCTTCGCGAATGGCCCACACCACCAAGGATTGACCTCGGCGAATGTCACCTGCGGCAAACACCCTGGCCACGTTGGTGGCATAACCACCCGTGACTTCAGTGCTGGCCTTGGCATTGCCACGTGTGTCTTTCTCCACACCAAAGGCGTCGAGCACGGTGGCGACTGGATTGACAAAACCCATGGCCAGCAGCACCAAATCGGCCTTGATCACCTCTTCAGAGCCCGCCACCTCCACCATCTTGCCGTCTTTCCATTCGACGCGAACGGTTTTGACACCGGTGACTTTGCCGTTTTCGCCCACGAACTCTTTGGTCGAAATCGCAAACTCACGTTTGAGCAAGCCTTTTTCAGCGCTCTCGTCGTGGCTGGAGCTGGTGCGCAGCTTCAGGGGCCAATAGGGCCAGACCAAAGGCTTGTTTTCTTGCTCGGGCGGCATGGGCATGACTTCAAACTGAACCACACCTGCAGCACCGTGGCGTGTGCTGGTGCCCACGCAATCGCTGCCGGTGTCGCCACCGCCAATCACCACCACATGCTTGCCATCGGCGCGCAACTGGTCTTTCAACTTGTCGCC
>CANFYL010000080.1 GCA_947451285.1 Comamonadaceae bacterium | reverse complement strand
TGAATCTCCACCCCGCCTAAGTTGGCAGGACGCAAACCAAATTTCATTTTCCATTCGCCATCGCTGAGTTGCTTGTGCATGCGCGCGGCCATCTCGGTGGCCATCTTGTCGCTCAGTTGGTCATAGACCTCACTCATGTGAACTTGCGATGCGGTTTGTGTGTTTTGGCTTGATGTGCCTGGGTTGGGTGACACGGGGCGAGGCATGTGTTGGCCGAATGAACCCGCACCGCTGTCGCTGCCACCTTGTGAGGTCGCCGACTCGCCCCCGGCAGCGCCGGGTTCAAAGTTGACCACCAAATTGTTGATGTCATGCTCGCTCAAGCCACCGCCCAACATCGACAGCACTGAGGCCGTGCTTGGGGTTGCGCTGGCGAGCTTGCCCGATAAGCCGTTCAAACCAGTGTTGGCCAAAGCGGCAGGCACAACATTGATTTCCATGTGTTGAATGCTCGCCAGATCAGTCGGTGCCAGTGTTTGCAAAGCGTCGGCCAAGGTGGGTTGCGGGGCTTGGCCTGCGTTTGCGGCCTGTGTTACAGCGTCCGTTGACACCTTGAATTGGGCCAGCTGCGCAGGGCTTGAGAGTGCGTTGGTGACCGAGTTTTGTAACTTGTCTGCCGTTTGAGCGGCCGGGTTGGCCAGCGCAGTGCTCAAGTCTGGGGAGGCGTCTGTTGTTGCGCTGGGTGCCGGGAGTGTGCCTGCAGGCATAGCCTCAGCCGCAGATCCCATCAGCTTTTGTATCGCTGCTTCGTCCAACCCCATTGACTTGGCAAAAGCAGTCAAGCTCTCAGGGCTTGGGGCTTTGCGAGGATCCGTGATGATGCGCATGTGAGGGCTGAGCTCTACCGTGCGCAAACTGATAGGGCTGGCTTCACTGCTGGGCAAGCCCACATCTTTTAAATAAGGATTGCCTTTGAGGGCCTGGGCGCGAACCTCTGCGATGGCCGGTGTGGGCAATACCGCGGCAGCAACAGGCGCTGCCACCGTTGGGGCCTCAGACGCGGTGGTGGTGTCGCGCGAGTCTTGTTTCTTATTCGCACGCTGGCTCACATGCGAAGGTGTCTGCGTGTCTTTGGGCTCTTGGCTTGCTTCTCGGTCACGGTCAGCAGCTTGCGCTTGGTTTTTTTGCTGCTCTTGTGCTTGTCGGTCTGAGGCTTGCGTGCTTCTTGCATCTGCTTGTGCCTGGACGCTGGCCCGCGTCAGCTCGGCCTCTGCCGGTGCTTGCGGGGCGGCAAAAGCTTGCCGCTGTGTTTGCGGCAAGCGTTCAAATTGCCGCGCCATGATCTTGGCGAAATCCAGCCCAAGGCTGGCGCCCGCGGCAGGACCTACCCCTGTCGCAGCCCCTGCTGGCAGGGCGGTAGAAGGTGTAGATGGCACCGACGGAGCCGGTGGCATTTGGAGGTAACTGGACAAGTTCATGTTGGTTCAAATCGAGTTGGCCCAGGAGTTAAGCAAGAACCGTGACAGGACAGTTCTTGCCGTTTCTCCGCTTCCTTGTCTGGGTGTCAGTTTGGGTTGGCACATCGATTGCTTGGTGTAATTGCCGACGAAACAATTTCCCGGCAAAAAGAAACCTAAACGTTCCACTTTCAACTGGATTTCACAGATGAGCACGCTAACTCTGTCAACGATTCGACAGAACTTGTCAAAGTTTGACCTCAACGGACTGAGTATTCCGGTGGTCGTGCTCGTCATCATGGCGATGTTGGTCTTGCCACTGCCACCGTTGTTGTTGGACTTTTTGTTCACCTTCAACATCATGTGCAGTTTGGTGGTCATCATGATCGCCATTGGCACCCGCAAACCGCTTGAGTTTTCTTCATTCCCTACCGTGCTGTTGTTTGCCACCATGTTGCGCTTGGCGCTGAACGTGGCATCGACCCGTGTGATCTTGGTTCATGGCCACGAGGGCGCACATGCTGCGGGCAAAGTGGTGGCGGCTTTCGGTGAATTTGTGATCGCCGGCAACTATGTGGTGGGTTTCATCATCTTCGCTATTTTGATGATCATCAACTTTGTGGTGGTGACCAAAGGTGCGGGTCGCGTCTCTGAAGTGAATGCCCGTTTCACCTTGGACGCCATGCCCGGCAAACAAATGTCCATCGACGCTGACTTGAACGCTGGTGTGATCGACCAAGAAACCGCTAAAAAACGCCGCGCTGAGTTGGCCCAAGAATCTGATTTCTTCGGTTCCATGGACGGTGCTTCTAAGTTTGTCAGCGGCGACGCCATGGCCGGTTTGTTGATCCTGTTGATCAACTTGGTTGGCGGATTGATCATTGGTGTGGCACAGCATGACCTGCCTGTGGGAGAAGCCGGCAAGCTCTACACCTTGCTGACCATTGGCGACGGCTTGGTGGCCCAAATTCCTTCGTTGCTCTTGTCTTTGGCCACCGCCATCGTGGTAACCCGCGTGACCACCGCTGAATCTATTTCTGAGCAGGCATCGAGCCAATTGGCCAATCCCACGGCCTTGTTTATTTCTGCCGCGATCTTGGTGGTGTTGGGCATGGTCCCTGGCATGCCGCATTTGATGTTCATCACCCTGGCCATTGCCTCCGCTGGCTTGGCTTTGATGATCGTGACCCGCGAAGTACAAGACGAACAAGCAGAGCAAGCCGTCAAAGATGCCGAGCCTGCAGACGCGCCCAAAGAACTTGACTGGGACGATGTGGATCAAGTCGATTTGATTGGTTTGGAAATTGGCTACGGTTTGATTCCCTTGGTCAATGCCGACACCGGCGGTGAGTTGATGAACCGCGTCAAAGGCGTGCGTAAGAAACTCTCCGCTGAATTGGGCTTCTTGGTGCAACCGGTGCGTATCCGTGACGACCTCAACATCGATCCCGACGCCTACAACATCGTGCTCAAAGGCGTGGTGCGCGGCAAAGGCGAAGTCAAAGTCGGCCGTGAACTGGCCATCAACCCCGGCCATGTCTACGGTCAACTCGAAGGCATTGCCACCCGCGAACCGGCCTTTGGTTTGGAAGCCGTTTGGATTGAGCCTTCACAGCGCGATCAAGCCCGTACCTTGGGTTACACCGTGGTGGATGCAGCGACCGCGATTTCGACCCACCTCAACAAAGTACTGCGTGAAAACGCTTCTGAAATGTTGAGCCACGACGAAACCCAACAACTGCTCGACAAATTAGCAGCCAAGTCGCCCAAGATTGTGGAAGATCTGGTGCCCGGTAAATTGTCTTTGGGCATCTTGACGCGCACCCTGCAAAACCTGTTGGCCGAGTCGGTGTCGATTCGCGACATGCGCACCATTGCCGAAGCCCTGACCGAGGCCAGTGCCCGCACCCAAGATCCCGAACAACTGACCGCCATGGTTCGCCCTAAGCTGGGTCGCATGATCATGCAAAGCCTGGTCGACAGCGACAGTGGTTTGCAAGTCATGACCTTGGAGCCTTCGCTGGAACAGTTATTGCACAACGTGTTGCAACAAAGCCAGCCAGGCCAGCCCGTGGTGATGGAGCCGAGCTTGGCCGAAAACTTATTTGCCGGTTTGCGCGATGGTGCGCGAACCGTGGAAGACATGGGCCATCCCGCTGTGTTGGTGGTGTCCCCCGTGATTCGTGGTTGGCTGTCCAAAGCCGCTCGTTTCCGCGTGAACGATTTGACCGTGCTGTCTTACAGCGAAATCCCAGATGACCAGGCCGTCAAAGTGATCCACACGGTGGACGCCAAAGCCCGTTAACCCTTGACCAACATAACAACTTCAAAGACTGAGTGAGCTGACACATGGAACTCAAACGAATCCTTGCCCGCGATGCACGTTCTGCCAACGAAAAGGCGGTGGCCCAGTACGGCCCAGATGTGATGGTCATATCCACCAGTCAAGTCAATGGCTTGACCGAGTTGATCGTGGCGGTCGACCTCGAGCCCCTCACCACCGAGGAAGCAGATCCGTTTTTGAAGACCGATTACGCGCGTCCCCATAGCCTGAAGCCGACACCTAAATTTGACGTTTTGTTGGGCCAGACCTTGGAGCACAACAAACGCAGCTCACGTGAACGCCAAGCCACTCAAGTGGCCAAACCGATCGTCGAAGTGCCTGCCACCAAAGCGGTCACCAGCAGCAAACCCAAGGTTCCAGCCCGTGCAGCAAGTCAGGCCTTACCAGAGGCAGAAGTTCGCCATGCCGAAGAACATGACACCTTGCGCGGCAAAGAAATCGTGGCCTTGGTGCGTGAAGAACTCAACTCTCTGCGCCGGGAATTCAAACTCAGCCAACAAATGGCAGCTTGGCAAGGTGGGATGCCACTTGCGCCAGCCCTCATGCCGTTGCGCGATGCGCTCAACGATGCCCCGATTCCAGTGGCCTTGCGTGCCTTGCTGATCGACAGCATCAAAGACCACGACAACTTGGTCGACGCCCTGGGTGCTTTGCAACGCCAACTCAGCCACGCCATCGAGCAAGAGCAGGCTGCCACACCCACACAAGGGTTGCATGTCTTAGCCGGTCCTTCGGGTGCTGGCAAGTCCATGATGGTGGCACGATTGGCACAAAACGCAGCCTTGTTGTATGGCAGCGAAAAAGTCATGGTCATCAGCTTTCACGACCAACGTGCAGGTGCTTGGAACCAAACCCAGTTGCTCAGTGCGCAGTCGGGCGTGGATTGTTTTCGCGCCACCAATGCCGCAACCCTCAAGTTGCTGTTGGAAGAACATACCGATCGCCAATTGGTGCTCATCGACACACCCGGCGTTCAAATGGACGAGCGCTTGAGCGAAATCCGCGCTTTGAACTGCAACGTGCAATGCCACGCATTGGTGCCTGTAGATGCTTCAGCTGCCACTTTGCGCCGCGTGTTTGCAAACACCGCCAACCCATGGTCCAGCTTGATGTTGAGCAAACTCGACGAAGCCAACCAACCTTGGGCTTTGCTGCAGTTCTTGACCGACAAAACCCTGGGTGTTTCCGTGGCCAGTCGCGGCGACCGCACCCACGATTTGGTGCAAGACGTGGCCCTGGGCGATTTGGTGCAACGCGCACTCGAGAACTTGCCCATTGAATCCATGCCAGTCCAAGAGGCTGCACCCACCACCGCACGCGACAACGCGCTCAATGCCTTGGCCGTCGCCAAGCTGTCGCAAGTCCATGCCAAATTCAACCCAGAAACCACAGGCCTGACCCATGAGTAAAACACGACAAACGGAAGTCATCGGCATTGCCAGTGGCAAAGGCGGGGTGGGTAAAACCACCACCTCCATCAACTTGGCGGTAGCGTTGAGCCAAATGGGCCACAGCGTCATGCTGTTCGACGCCGACTTGGGGCTGGCGAATGCCCAAATCGCCCTCGGTGCGCGGGCCGAATACAACTTGGGACACTTTTTGTCGGGGCATAAAACCTTGGCCGACATCATGGTCACCACACGGCAAGGGGTCAAACTGATTCCGGGTGCTTCGGGCATGCAAGAACTTGCGGCGTTGAGTCAGTTGCAAGCGGCCAGCATCGTGCAGTCGTTCAGTGTCTTGGCCGACGATGTCGACTACCTGATCGTTGACGTGGCCGCCGGCATTTCACCTTCGGTGCTGTCCTTCTTGGCGGCTTGTCAGCGACGCTTCATTGTTGTCAAAGATGATCCATCCTCCATTGCCGATGCCTACGGCACGATCAAAATTCTGAGCAAAGAAATGGCGCTCGATGAAATCTACTTGCTGCCCAACATGGTCCACAGCCAGTCAGAAGGCTGGAAGCTTTACAAAAAACTCAACGACGTGTGTGTTCGGTTCCTGGGTGCGCCGGTGCACTACCTGACCTCTATCGAAGAAGACGAAATGGTCTTGCGCGCTCTCAAAAAGTACCAGTCGGTGCTGGAGATGGCGCCAGGGTCAGGCGCCTCGCGTGATTACCGGCGTTTGGCGGAAGCCTGCACCAACTTGCGCACCTTGGACCATCCTTCGGGTGGCATGCAATTCTTCATGGAGCGGCTGATTCAAACCAGTCCGACAAACGCATGAAAGTCCTCTCTCCCGTACAAATGTACGAATCCTGCAAGCCCAAAGGCGAGGATTTGGTCATGGCCCATTTGGGGCTGGTCAAACGCGTGGCCTTGCACCTCAAAGCTCGCATTCCGGCTTTCATGGAGCTCGATGAGCTGATTCAAGTCGGCATGATCGGCTTACTTGAAGCCTCGCGTGCCTTTGACCCCGTCAAAGGGGTGGAGTTTGAAAACTTCGCCCACAGTCGGGTGCGGGGTGCCATGCTCGACGAGGTGCGTCGTTTGTCTTTCTTGCCCCGATCTGCGGTGGCCTTCAACAAATCGCACAACGAAAGCGTCCACACGTTGGCCGCTGAGTTGGGGCGCACGCCCACCCAGTCTGAAATTGCAGATTACATGGGCAAAGACCTGGAAGACTTTCACAAAGAGCGCGGCAAAGCCAAACGATTTGAAACCTACTCGATGGAAGTCGTGACAGAAGAAGTCATGGGCATTGCCGACGATGCTTCGCAACAGCCCGACGTGATTGTGGAAGAAGCCGAGTTCATGGACGCAGTCACCGACGCCATCGCCGGATTGCCCGAGCGTGAGCAACTTGTGATGCAGCTCTACTATGTGGAAGAGTTCAACCTCAAAGAGATTGGCGAAACACTGGGCGTGAGTGAGTCAAGGGTGAGCCAAATCTTGTCTTCTGTGGTCAAAAAATTGCGAACTACCTTGAAAGTAGATGGGGGGGAGTCGGATAAACCCGCCATGAGGAGACAGGCATGAGCAATTTCATGATGAACATGATTTCGTGGGTGCTGCTTCTCTTGGTGATCTTGACCTTGTATTTGATTGACAAAGTCAACCACCTGGCCCAAATCTACGAACCGCCCAAACCGGAAGCGCCGCCCGAGCCAGCCCCAGAGCCTGCGGGAGACCTGTTGTTTGTGGGTCTTGAAGGCAAAAAACTGTGGGATGCCATGAACGGCAAAGCCGTCGAAGGCTTTGACACCAACCTGCTGGACTCTTTGCGTCCGCATTACGAACCCATTTTGCGCGAGCACATCAGCGCCACCTTCAAGGACGGTGTGGATGAAGCCAACGAAAGCGAGCCTAAAACGCCAGGTTCCCAGCGCCAAATTGCCACCCTGCGTGGCCATGTGCAGTCGTGGTTGCCACCGCAGCATTTGGGCAGCATTTATCGCACTGGTGTGGAATTTGGCGGCAGCTATGCCAAAGATCACAACCCAGAGACACTCACGCGCCTGCAACAAACACTCGACAGCGTCACCAGCATGCTTTATCAGCGTGCCGGCGTGACCTTAGACGTCCCTTATTCCGAGCTGTTGATGTCCCCACCTGAGCCTGAGGAAGAAACACCGCCTGACACACTGGCCATCACCGACCAATCGGCGCAAGCCGAGGTGTTGGAGGGTGCCTTGTCTGATTTGCAGGTCCTTGAGCCCGATGCCTTGGCGCAAGGACTTGAACAGGTGCAAGCTTACGAAGCGCAGCAACGGCAAGATTTGGCCGCTCAGGAAGACGCCCAAGTGATTGAAGCCAACCCAAGTCCTGCGCAGGCCGTTGCGGTCTAAGCAGTTGGGCGACCCGCTATGACGAACCTCAAGTTTGATCCCTCGCAACCGATACTGCCTGTGTCAAGTAAGAAACACAGGAGTTAGATCACATGCGAGCCAATCAACGAGCCATTCAGAGTTATGGCGATGTCAAAGTCACCAGCGGCGTGTCTTCGGCCAACAATGTGCAACTGATCCAAATGTTGTTTGATGGACTGCTCGAAAGCTTGGTGGCTGCACGTGGCCATATCCAGCACAAAAATATCACGGAAAAATCCAAAGCCATTGCACGCGCCAGTCGCATCGTGATTGGTTTGCAAGGTGCTCTGGATTTTGAAAAAGGCGGCGACTTGGCCAGTAACCTCAATGAGTTGTACAGCTATGTGACCCGACGTTTGTTTCACGTCAACGCCCAAAACGATTTGGTGGTGTTGGACGAAATTCATGGTTTGATGCGCGAGATTCGTGATGCCTGGGAAGGTGTTCCTTCCTTGGTGCCCGCTTCAACGCGACCTGCTGGCTTGATGAATTGAGAGTGCTTTTGCGTTGCAAGGCGGAATACCTCTCTTTTTCAGTTAATCTCGCAGGTTAGAGAAAAATTCAAGGCGCAACTCAGAGCGAGCTCTGACTGCGCCATCCTGCTTAGGGAGTGTTAGATGTCAGCAATTATTGGTTTGGTGGTCTTGTTTGTTTGCGTGTTCGGCGGTTTCGTGATCGCCGGCGGCAGTTTGGCGCCCATCATCAAAGCCACTCCCTTTGAGATGTTCATCATCGGCGGCGCCGGTGTGGGCGGCATGATCACGGGTAACTCGGGCAGTATTTTCAAAGGCGCTTGGGCTGGCATGGGCCGCGTGATCAAGGGCCCGATGTACAAAAAAGATGACTACGTGGCCATCATTGCGGTCATCTCCAAACTCATGAAAACTCTCAAGGCAGAGGGCGCGGTGGCGATGGAATCGCACGTTGAAAACCCCGAGGCCAGTGCGATCTTTGGCGAATGTCCCAAGATGCTGCATGACCATGGTTTGGTGGCCTTGGTGTGCGACACCATCCGATTGATGGTGGTGTCTTCAGGCACCTTGAGCCCTTATGCGGTGGAAGACGTGATGACTGCGTCCATCAAACTGCACCACCACAACGAAATGAAAAACGCCGAAGCCATTGGCACCTTGGCAGGCGCCTTGCCTGCGCTGGGGATTGTGGCTTGCGTGTTGGGTGTGGTGAAGACCATGGGCGCGATTGACCAACCCCC
>CANFYL010000079.1 GCA_947451285.1 Comamonadaceae bacterium | reverse complement strand
CGTCACTTGACGCTGCGAATGCCACAACAGCCAAACGCCCACGGCCACCATAGGCACACACAACCACTGGCCCATGCTCATGTTGAGCGCCAACAGACCCAAGTGGGCATCGGGTTCGCGAAAGTACTCGGCCATGAAGCGCAAACTGCCGTAGCCGATCATGAACACGCCCGAAACAGCTCCCACCGCACGCGGCTTGCGGGCATACACCCACAACACACAAAACAGCAATAAGCCTTCACCTAAAAACTGGTACACCTGCGAGGGGTGGCGGGGCATCCAACTGCCGCTTTGCGGAAACACCATGGCCCACGGCAAAGCGGGGTCGGCCGCCCGCCCCCAGAGTTCGCCGTTGATGAAGTTGCCGACCCGACCCGCCGCCAAGCCCGTGGGCACACAGGGCGCAATGAAATCGGTGACCCACAACCAGGGGCGTTGACGTTGCCAAGCAAACACTGCGGTCGCGACAAACACGCCCAACATGCCGCCATGAAAGCTCATGCCACCCTGCCACAAGGCGAACACCTCCAGCGGATGCTCGGCGTAGTAGCCGGGTTTGTAGAACACGCAATAGCCAATTCGCCCACCCAAAATTACACCGATCACACCGTAGAACAAGATGTCTTCAATGTCTTGTCGAGACCACGTGCCTAAAGCCACCTGCTGGGCATACGGCGCATGGCGCAAACGCAAGCGCGCCAAGCCGACAAACAAAGCAAAAGCAGCCAGGTAGGTCACACCGTACCAATGGACAGCCAAGGGGCCCAATTGCAGTGCGACAGGATCAATCGAGGGGTGCATCAACATAGGTCCGATTGTGCCCGCCCCAAGAGCCCCTTCGGGTGGCGGGTAAACTGGAGGGCTCAAGACCCACACAGAGACACCATGGACATTAAAACCATCAAAATCAACCGTCGTTCGGCCAACATCACCGAGGGCAAATCGCGTGCGCCCAACCGCTCGATGTACTACGGCATGGGCTACCAAGAAAGCGACTTTGGCAAGCCCATGATCGGGGTAGCCAATGGCCACAGCACCATCACCCCCTGTAACAGCGGTTTGCAAAAGCTAGCCGATGCCGCCGTGGCAGCCATCGAGGAAGCCGGTGGCAATGCGCAGATTTTTGGCACGCCAACGATTTCAGACGGTATGGCCATGGGCACCGAGGGCATGAAGTACTCGCTGGTCAGTCGTGAAGTCATTTCGGACTGCATTGAAACCTGCGTGCAAGGCCAGTGGATGGACGGCGTGCTGGTGGTGGGCGGTTGCGACAAAAACATGCCCGGCGGCATGATGGGCATGTTGCGCGCCAACGTGCCCGCCATCTACGTTTACGGCGGCACCATCTTGCCCGGTCACTACAAAGGCCAAGACCTCAACATCGTGAGCGTGTTTGAAGCCGTGGGCGAAAACGCCGCCGGCAAGTTGAGCGACGAAGACCTGCGCCAAATCGAAATGCGCGCCATTCCTGGCACCGGTTCGTGCGGTGGCATGTACACCGCCAACACCATGTCGTCGGCGTTCGAAGCGCTGGGCATGTCGCTGCCCTACTCCTCCACCATGGCCAACCCCCATGACGAAAAGATGAACTCGGCCCAAGAGTCCGCCAAAGTGCTGATCGAAGCCGTCAAAAAAGACATCAAACCGCGCGACATCGTGACCAAGAAGTCCTTGGAAAACGCCGTCGCCGTGATCATGGCCACCGGGGGCTCCACCAACGCGGTGCTGCATTTCTTGGCCATTGCCCACGCCGCAGGCGTCGAATGGACCATCGACGACTTTGAGCGCGTGCGCCGCAAAGTGCCCGTACTCTGCGACTTGAAACCCAGTGGCAAGTACTTGGCTGTGGACCTGCACAACGCCGGTGGCATTCCCCAGGTCATGAAGACCTTGTTGGCGGCTGGTTTGCTGCACGGCGACTGCTTGACCATCACGGGTAAAACCATTGCGGAAACACTGCAAGACATTCCTGATGTGCCGCGCGCCGACCAAGATGTGATTCGCCCCATCACCCACCCCATGTACGCCGAGGGCCATTTGGCCGTGCTCAAAGGCAATTTGTCACCCGAAGGTGCGGTGGCCAAGATCACCGGATTGAAGAACCCCGTCATCACTGGCCCTGCCCGCGTGTTTGACGACGAGCAATCCGCGCTGAAAGCCATCTTGGCCGGCAAGATCAAGGCCGGTGACGTGATGGTCTTGCGTTACCTCGGGCCCAAAGGTGGCCCCGGCATGCCCGAAATGCTGGCTCCCACCGGCGCCTTGATTGGTGCGGGCTTGGGTGAGAGCGTGGGCCTGATCACCGACGGTCGCTTCTCGGGTGGCACCTGGGGCATGGTGGTGGGTCACGTGGCGCCTGAAGCGGCTGCGGGCGGCAACATCGCCTTTGTGCACGAAGGTGACTCGATCACCATCGACGCACGCCAACTGCTGCTGCAACTCAACATCGACGACGCCACCCTGGCCCAACGCAAAGTGGGCTGGAAAGCACCCGCACCACGCTACACCCGAGGCGTGCAAGCCAAGTTTGCCTTCAACGCCTCCAGCGCCAGCAAAGGTGCGGTGTTGGACGACTACTGATTGACCCCTTCCACTTGACATCGAAAGACACGCCATGAAACGCGCTCTGTTTGCTTTGCTCTGCACCACCACCCTGTCAGCCCCCGTGCTGGCGGATCAGGCTTTGGCCACCTCCAAAAACTGCATGGCCTGCCATGCCCTTGATCGCAAACTGGTAGGCCCTTCCTACAAAGACGTGGCGGCTAAATACGCCAACGACAAGTCTGCTGCCGACAAACTGGCCGGCAAAATTCAAAAAGGCGGCGCAGGCACCTGGGGCCCTGTGCCCATGCCTGCGAACCCGCAAGTCAGCGACGCCGAGGCCCACAAATTGGCCGCTTGGGTCTTGACTGTCAAATAAGTCCAAAGGATTTTTCTAGCCATGACCACGATTCGCCAAGAAGACCTGATTGAGTCGGTTGCTGCGGCACTGCAATACATCAGCTACTACCACCCTGCTGACTACATTGCCCACTTGGCCCGCGCCTACGAGCGCGAACAAAGCCCAGCCGCCAAAGACGCCATCGCGCAAATCTTGACCAACAGCAAGATGAGCGCCACCGGCCACCGCCCGATTTGCCAAGACACCGGAATCGTCAACGTGTTCTTAAAGATCGGTATGGATGTGCG
The DNA here is from genome assembly GCA_947451285.1 of Comamonadaceae bacterium. GTDB lineage: Bacteria > Pseudomonadota > Gammaproteobacteria > Burkholderiales > Burkholderiaceae_C > Limnohabitans. The sequence continues at coordinate 5,815 of CANFYL010000079.1, read as the reverse complement.
CTGGGAAGGCTTCAGCGGCAGTGTGGAAGACGCCATCAACGAAGGCGTGCGCCGTGGCTACAACCACCCCGACAACATGCTGCGTGCGTCGGTCGTGGCCGACCCGCAATTTGCCCGCAAGAACACCAAAGACAACACACCGGCAGTGATCTTTACCGAACTCGTGGCTGGCGACAAAGTGGACGTGACCGTGGCCGCCAAGGGTGGCGGCAGCGAAAACAAATCCAAGATGTACATGCTCAACCCCAGCGACAGTGTGGTCGACTGGGTACTCAAAACCGTGCCCACCATGGGCGCCGGTTGGTGCCCACCCGGCATGCTGGGCATTGGCATTGGCGGCACCGCTGAAAAAGCGGTGCTGATGGCCAAAGAAAGCCTGATGGATGACTTGGACATGTACCAGTTGTTGGAGAAGTCCACCAAAGGCGACAAGCTCAGCCAAGTCGACGAATTGCGTCTCGAGCTCTACACCAAGGTCAATGCCCTGGGCATTGGTGCGCAAGGCTTAGGCGGCTTGACCACCGTGCTGGACGTGAAGATCAAGATGTATCCCACCCATGCGGCCAGCAAGCCCATCGCCATGATCCCCAACTGCGCGGCCACACGCCACGCACACTTTGTGATGGATGGCTCGGGCCCGGTGTACCTCACCCCGCCTTCGCTGGATCTGTGGCCCAACGTGAACTGGACGCCCGACACGCAAAAGAGCAAGCGTGTGGACCTCAACACCTTGACCAAAGACGAAGTGGCCAGTTGGAAGCCCGGTCAGACCTTGCTGCTCAACGGCAAGATGTTGACCGGTCGCGACGCGGCTCACAAACGTATTCAAGACATGTTGGCCAAGGGCGAAAAACTCCCTGTGGACTTCACCAACCGCATCATCTATTACGTCGGCCCGGTGGATCCCGTGGGCGACGAAGCTGTGGGTCCTGCCGGCCCCACCACCGCCACCCGCATGGACAAGTTCACCGAGATGATGTTGGCGCAAACCGGCCTGATCTCGATGGTGGGCAAGGCCGAGCGCGGACCCACTGCCATTGAAGCCATCAAAAAGCACAAGTCGGCTTACCTGATGGCCGTAGGCGGCGCCGCCTACTTGGTGTCCAAGGCCATCAAACACGCCGAAGTGGTGGGCTTTGCCGACCTCGGCATGGAAGCGATTTACGAGTTTGACGTGGTCGACATGCCCGTCACCGTGGCGGTGGATGCAGGCGGCACCAGCGCCCACATCACCGGCCCCGCCGAATGGGAAAAACGCATTGCCACCGGCGAGTTCAAAGGCATTGGGGTGAAGGCGGGCTAAAAAGACGGAAACACCATCCCACGCGCTTTGATGGCATCCGTCACCGTGGTGCTGCCGGATGGTTTCCAAAGAAAGTCGCTCTCGGTGCCCAACACTTGGATATCGCTGGTGGCTTCATTGTTGGCCTGACTCAAGTCACGGTCATACCAAAAGCCTGTGCCTGAATAGGTGCAAGAGTTGGTGGGTGCATAACGGATATTGCTGCCACCTGTCGTCGACTCCCACTTAGACGTTGTGCTGTTGTATTGAATGGCTTGTCGCTGGGCATAACTGGTTTGCAAGAAGTGCGTGCTGCCTGGAGCTGCCCAGCTGCAGATGAAACCTTTGATGCTGCCGTCTGACACCAAAATAGCATCACCAAATCCATACCAAGCTTCGCCCTTTTGCGTTGTGCCGTTGATGCCCACCGTCAAGATACGGGTGTTGCTGTCGTTGCGCCCGGCCTGCCAACCGTAGCCGAAGTAGCCGTCCAAATTACTGGGGTCGTAAGCAGCCCCAAAGCGAGAAAAGTCATCAGCCCAAGTGCCGGCAGGGTTGAGCTGACCATCGGTGCTGTACTCGGCCGCACGTGCTGCTGCGGTGAGCTTGCCGCAGTACTGCCCTGAGCGCATCACATTGGTCATGGCGGCCGAGCCTGCGCGCTGATAAGACAAGGAACCCAAGCGCGTCACGTCGGTTGCACTGCCGCAGTTGCCACCTGGATTGGCTTTGGTCACTGACCATTGCAAGCTGCCGCTGTAAGTTGCTGGCGTGCTGCCCGCAGTGTGGGTCAAGACCAAAGTGGCGTCATGGCTTTTGGCATCACCACCGGTGAAACTGAAAGCCAAGTTGTACGTCCACACCTTGGTGGTGGCCGCCTTGCACAGCGAGGCGCTAGAGAATGTCAAACCACTGACGCCCAATGCATTCATTTCTGTGGTCAAGTCAGAGCAGGCACCGCTCGCTGGCATCTTAGAGGCTGCATGGGCTTGCTGTGCGAGCCCCCCTAGCGCAACCAAGGCGGTGCTGGACATATTGCTCACGCCATCCATTTGCCCATTCAACGTCACCGAAGCACACGCACTACCTGCGCCATCGGTTTCTTGCCAAATACCCAGATCACCTCCCGGTAACTGGCCGCTGCTGCTGGAGCTGCTTGAGCTTGCCGAACTGCTTGAACTGCTTGAACTGCTCGTGCTGTCGGGGTGGCTGGTGTAATTCAGGGATGGTCCAAAACAATTAGGCCGTGCGCCGCTAGCCAGTAATTGGTCTGGGCGAAACGCGCTGCTGAACGTTAGTTTTGCACCCAAGATGTCGCGAATCAGTCCCGTCAAATACGTGTGTTTGCTCACGGTGGTCGTGGGTGCTTGGGTGGTGACATCCGTGGGTTTGACCACGCTGGTGGGTGCGGCCACCACCAAGCCCACGGGGAAAATACTGGGTGGCGTGTCTGTCAGCGAGGCCGACTTGTTGACCCAAAACCCGACACCCGCGCCCAACTTACGGTCTGTGGTGATGAAATTGCCATAACTTTTGCTACTCGCGTAAGTCGCCAGCGTGCCGTCTGCATCTAAGCTCGGTGCATAAAAATACCAACTGGTAGTGGGTGCATCCCAGGCCCACAGCGTCAGAAAACTGCTGGGTGTCTGCCCTGGTGAGGGTGGTGTGATGCTCGAGGATGTATTCAGATTGCGGGGTGTTGAGTTGGCGTAGACCGAATTCAGACTCCAGGCCGCAGGCAAATCATCGGCAGTCAGAACCGCCGGCGTTCCACTCAAGGTGCCAGACAGGGTGACGCCAGCGCTGTCGCTCACATTGACCCAAAAACCATGGCCAGGGCTGATGCTGCTGAGCACCCCATAGCCCTTGGTTTTGGCGTAGCTTGCCAGCTCTGTGGCCGTCAAACTGGGCGAAAAAAACTGCCAATTGGCTGCAGCGGCATCCCACTGCCAGACCGAAAGAATTTTGCTCGACACCCCCGAAATAGGCTGATCCTTGGTGCCAAACCATTCTGAGGTCGACATCGCGGTGTTCAAACTGTTGCCCGACAACGACCACCCCGTTTGAAAAGAAAACTGTTGAGTCACTGTGGCTGGAGCCGCCAGCAAGGACTGGCAACACATGGCCAGGGCAGAACAAACAAACTTCCAAGCAAAACGACGCATGAGATTCTCCCTAGTGATCGCCCATGAACGTGGCGGCTTGCTGCCGGCAAGCCAGAAACAGGACCTGGCCAGGGTAAGGCGCAGTTCGAGTTTTTTTGAGGGGCCCAATACCCCTACAAATCGTCAGGATGTTAAAGGCTTTGATTTGCAGTTGTCAATGGCTTTGTCAAGGTCTGCTGCTGGCTTATTTTTTCGTGACGTGAGGCAGGGTTCATCGAGAGAATATCGATGATTCATTCAATCACACATAGAAAATTTCACCCATAAAAAAGGGCCTCTCGAGGCCTTTTTTATGACTTTGCGTCAATGCAAATGCCTCGGCTTGCGCCCACCATGGCCTGACCCGCCATGACCGCCCCCATTCCCGCGCGGTGGCTTACCCAAATCGAGAGAGTTGACCAAGCTGTCAAAACGCTGCGAAAACAATTTGTCGATCTCGTCTACCACGCCTGCCAGCTCGGAACCATCGAAGTGACGCTCCATCAAATGAATGACGTCGTTGACCAACATGTCGCGCTGCGCTTGCATGATGTCAGCCGGTGTGGGGCCTACAAAAAGCATCACGAAGTCATCTTTGGCGTCTTCGCCTGAAGGGTCTTCTTCGTCATCGAACTGGTTGTCGTAGAAGGTTACCTCGAGGGCAGCGCCAGCTGCCGTGAGCTCATTCAAGCTCATGCACATTTCATCTAAGCATTGACGAAAATCGTCATCTCCCGGCACCGTCCAACACATTTGCAGCACATGCTCCAGTGGGTCAAATTGGATGCCGGGCTCTTCGGGATAGGCGCTGGTCGAACCGTCCTCAAGTGACAAAGCACCGGCATATTGCCACAGCGGGCGCAAGGCTTCTTGCAATTGATTCAAACCCACATCAGGGCGCAAAGGCACCTGTCCGTGCACATGAATTTCATACGCGGCGTTATAACGTGCCATGACGAAACTCCTTCTTTGGTGCCTGTAAAAACGAAGTTTGATTTTGCCACAGCGTCTCAACCAGCGCCCCGCGCGAGAAAATCAAAAAATGGATGCCCGCCAAAAATCCTAGTCATTTCGTTCTCTTATCAAAATACACCCATGGCACATTACTCGTTCACATTTCCGCCCATGGGCGGTGGCCTCTACCTTGTGCTTTGCGTACTGGTGGCTATTTGGGCAGCCAATCGGGGGCGGTCAGGCCTGCGTTGGTTCCTGATTGGGTTGGTGATCTCACCCCTGCTGGCCGGAATCTTCGTTTGGGTGTTGAAAAATTTAGATCGGTCCATCATGGATGGGGAGATCAGCGATGGCACGCACGTGCGCTGCCCTGAGTGCCGGGAATTCATCTTGAAAGAAGCCAAGAAATGCAAGCACTGTGGGTCGCAGGTGTTGCCGCCTTTTCCAAATCATAAAAACGAATGACCCATGTGACCTTAATCAGTTGGGCCAACATCTGGTCAAGGCTTATTCACCCAAAAGCCAACGCCAGGACCCAGTTTTTTGTTGCTTTCAGAAAAATTCAAATACCCTTTACCTTTGACGTAATCGTTCAGCAACATATTCCGGTCTAAAGAAGGCGCATAGAAGTACCAATTCATATTAGAAGCATCCCATGCCCACAGACTGGTTAGATTGTCTTGGTACACCGTCGAGTTTGCAGATACTCCAATTGAAGGAGGCAAATCGCCTGTGTAAGGCGTTAAGTAATTATTGAACCCAACTGGGGACAAACTCTCGCCAATTGAAACAAGGTTCCAACCCTTCGCAAGAAGCCCACGGTGATCTGACGCCAGCCACGCGTACTTGAAAGGTACGGTCAAGTCATGCGCTTGTTTGGCGTTCACCCAAAAACCTTCACCGCCAGACACAGTCTCCAGTACCTTGTAACCTTTTGATCGTGCGTAGACAAATTGTTCATCAGAGGAAAGTCCAGGGGCATAGAACGACCACTGAGATTGAGTTGCAACCCATTTCCAGACTGAAATCACGTGATTTGGATCACCCAACAAAGTTGCGACTGACGTTGTTTCTAAACTTCCTACGCCAAGCAGATTCCAACCTTTTTCCAAATGCAGCGTTAATTGAGGAACGGTTGTACCTGAGGAGTTTGTAGAGGTAGAGGTAGAGGTAGATGTTGAACTTGATTGACTGCTGATCACCATGCCTGTTGACAAGCCAGATGCACCAACTTTTACATTGTCTATCGTGGTCCACATAAGATTACTGGACGATGCAGGCGGTTTCAATTGCAAGGTGTACCCTACATCGCTCCCATTGTTCTGAAAAACCCAGAATGAGTAGTTGCCACTTGCATCTGTCGGCGCAGAATCTGTTGATCTCAACATTTCTAAACCAGGCTTGTCCGACTGCGTCGACGTTGTATTGACATACT
>CANFYL010000078.1 GCA_947451285.1 Comamonadaceae bacterium | reverse complement strand
TGTTACAACACTTGCTGGAACTGGGGCAATAGGATCGGTTGACGGATCAGCTAATATTTCGAGCTTTTACTACCCACTCGGTATTGCCGTTGATGCGCTTGATAATATATATTTAGCTGACAGCTACAATCAAAAGATTCGAAAAATCAAAGTTAATTCAACGCTCACTTCAAGCACAACGAGTACAACCACTACAACGACAACTACGACTACGACAACGACTGCAGCTCCGACTACGACAACGACTGCAGCTCCGACTACGACAACGACTGCAGCTCCGACTACGACAACGACAGTTGATGCAACGACAACTACAACCGTTATTTCTAGTTCTGTGACCATTAATAAAGGTTGGAACTTAATCGGTGCTGGTGGCAATCAATCGTTCAAAGCATCCAGTTTGTTTGGCGATCAAAATGCATTCGTCACTGTGTGGAAATGGATTGCTGACCAAGGTCAATGGGCGTTTTATGCACCGAGCATGACTGCGACAGCATTGAGTGACTATGCGCTTGGTAAAGGCTATCAAGTGCTGGATACGATTCAAGGCTCAGATGGTTTCTGGGTCAATGCTTCATCGGCGACTTCGGTATCTTTGCCGTTCGGAACTGCATACACAGCGATTAATCATCGTGCAAGTCTTGGTACTGGCTGGAACTTGATTTCTAGCGGTGATAACTTGACGCCAGTTCGCTTCAACAATTACCTGACGATTTACTCTGGCAGCATGCCACCATCTATCGGCTCTGAAACCACAACGACTGTCTATCAAGACAACTTGACTTCGCTGTGGGCATGGGATGCGGCAAACAGCAAGTGGTATTTCTATGCGCCTTCGCTGGACAGAAGTCAGGTACTCGGCGACTACATCAGCGGCAAGGGTTATCTGAATTTCACGACAGATAATAAAAAACTTGGATCAGGTGTCGGCTTCTGGGTGAACATGCCAAAGTAACTTGTGACTTGACCTCCAGGTGGTGACTGCTAATCTCCATGTAGATATATTCTGCATGGAGATTTTTTATGAAGCGTGTATGTGCGTATGTTTGTTAAAATTCGTACAACGCCCTTGTAGCTCAGTTGGTAGAGCAATTCATTCGTAATGAAAAGGTCAGCAGTTCGATTCCGCTCAAGGGCACCACAAAACAGCACTTCAGGTGCTGTTTTTTTATTTCTTATTTGCAATCAGGCATCGATCAATATCACATGCGGTGGGTAGTGTTGATCGGTACTCATAAAATTTCGTAGGCACGACTGAATTGTCTCGAACGGAACATCTTTGTCCACCGACGGTGTAATAAGACAGCACATCGACACACCGCTTGGAGTGTGCGGACAATCCTTGAAAATGGCCAATCTCGTGAGAGGCGGTCATTTGAAGTGTGTCGATGAGATATTTGACGGGTAAGTTTTTTCCGGCATTGATTTGAATGACTCTTTGAACAATCTCAGGGCTAAAAGACAATGCTTTTTTGGTGATGTTTGCCACGCCGATTGCACCTGTCGTGTCTTTGTCATTCCATTGAACGGTGATTTTCATGCCACCGTTGGCGGGGCTGAATTCACGGGCTAAGACAACTTTGTTACTGCCTCCGCAGGCATCCCAGCTGGCAGCTGATTCTTGCAACACTGCCATCATCGAGTCCTCAGAAACGATACTTGGTGCGCCTTGGTGTTCGTAGACAAACACCATTTTGGGACTCAGCATTTGGGTGTCCCTTGGCCCATCTCCCCAAGTGGCCAGTTCGCCAGGCAGGCATTGTGCAATTTCGCTTTGTCGAAGCGCATATTCTTTGGGTGTTGGATTGGGTACAGCACCAGGTGCAAAAGAAGAGGGCGTATTGAATGGCGGTGGGATCACAGGCAATGTGGGGGACGAGGAATTGCCAGCGTTTGAATTGCGCATTGGGTTACCCGTAGACAACACTTCGGGATCTGGTCTGAGGACTGGTGTGTTGGCAGTGGCGTTAGGTGCAGTGCCCGCAGGATACTTTTTATCTGCGGACAGAGATTCCACAGTTTGAGAAATCTTGTTGGTCATCGCGGTGCCCAGCCACGATGGAAGGTTGTTTCTGATGGCACTCATTTGATCTGACGGGCAATTGAGGCCATATTTCGCCAACCAGTCGGTGACTAATTTTTCACGAAGTTGCTCATCATGAGTTGTCAAAGCCAAAGTTTTGAAATCGTTGGCCGAACAGGCCGATGCGTTGTCTTTGTTTTGCGCGGTGGCAAAACTCAACAAGCCCCATGTGATGACAGCTGCGAATAGTCGCCACGCAAATCCCTGTTGGGGAAGATGACGTTGGAGAGCTTCTTCTTCTGTGGTAACCATGTGTCGAAAATTCCAAGCGGGCCTTGTCTGCTATCGGAAGAAGTACAGAAACCTGAAGTGGCTTCGTCAATCAAAAATAATGACACGCTGATTCACATACTGTAGTCATGTTTGACGGGCGCGATGGATCGCAATGCCCTGCATCATTGAAGAGAAATAAGGTTAAGTGAGCCACCAGCCAATTGACCTGGGCTGTTGCCATCAGAAATATTGAAGTAATAAACCAAGCCATCCACCGAGCGCGACAGCAACATGGTGGGTGCAAAGGCTGCACGCATTGTTGCGTTGTAGCCGCTAGGGATCAGCCGCACCAAGCTCGGAAAATCTGACACATCGGCCATGGTGCCGTTGGCAACCGTTGGGTTGGAGACATTGCGAACGTTGACTGCGTTGAAATAGTTTTGTTGTTTGATCGAGCAAATCGTCCCGCTGATAGAGAAGTTGCCACTGGCATCTGTCGTGATGCTGATTTGATTGATCGCACTGCCGCATATTTGCGCCACTTTGAGCGTTTTTCCTTTTAAGTTGGCGGCGGTGAAATTGGTGTCTAAGGGGTATGCGGTTTGAAACTCTGTTTTATTTGACTCACATTGGGTGTTGCTGCCATCCATATTTTGGTAATACATGAATGTGAAACCAAGTCCACCATTGAAATTCTCGAGAGAGGTCAATTTAGTAGACATGGGGCAGGTGAAGGATTGGCTTTGCTGCGTGAAAGTGTCTGTGACAGTCACGCCAGTCTGGCTGGCATTTAAAGCGGTGGATTGAACTCTGTTGAGTGAAGTGAATTTGCTGTACGTGTCATCGCCAGAGTAATTAAAGTTTAGTTCGTTGTTTTTGACATATAGGAAACCAGATTGCCGCTCACCAGCATATTGGCCACCAACTGTATGTGTCCAAACATAGAAAGCGGAATTGGTTAAAGGCGTGTTGTTCAACAGAGTCGTGATGGGCGGTGAAGCCGTTGAACTTGTCGAGTTGCTGCCAGTGATGGGCAGCACAAAATCAGTCGAAGCATTGACCCAAAAGCCTTGAAATGCTGCGACCTTTGTGAGGGGGGTATAGCCCTTGCCGGTTGCGTAAGCCGCACCGCCGTCGTTGAAGTTCTTAGATGGAGAGTAAAACTTCCAATTGGTGGTGGTGCTGTCCCAGGCCCAGACCGATATCACCTGATCGCTGTTGGCCAGTGTTGTCGCCACCGACACCTCATTGGAGTTGCCTAATAAATTCCAACCCTTGGTCACACTCACATCGGCATGTGATGTCGCCGCCGTCAGGCAAAACATCAGCGCGACAACAACAGCACCTGCTTTGCGAATCACAGCAAAACTCGATTCATCGTGTGTTTGTTTGATAATTTTCATGATTTAGATTTATCTAAATATCAAATGCGTTGTGGACCCATTTGAAAATTGGAGATCCATAGAGATCAAACTCAGGCCACTGCTGGCAGACATGCGGTACCTGTTTTGCTCGGTGCTTGTGAGCACGCCTGCAGGGTTGTAGGTTTTGCTGATGATGTTGAAGATGACCGTTGAGTTGGTATCAGGCTCTATGGCATACCAGTCCTCAGATGTTTCGACCAAAGTCGACTTGCTGCTGTCGGTGTACTTGGTTTTTGTACCGATCTTTCCGGTGTCCCCAAGCTTTACCGTTGCTGGCAGACTGTCGGTGAGGGTGTAGATGGCGTAGCCAGAGTCACTTTGCCATCCAAGCGGTATGCCATTCGCGTCGAAATACTGCGTGGTAGATGATGTCGAAGTGGTTGGTGTGCAGTTTGTGAGGTTGATGGTTGCTGTGGATACAGCTGAGTAAGCCGTCGCGGCCCCGAAGGTCGTCAAAGTCTTGGCGCCTGAATCGCTGAGGGTTGCAGTGCCAGAGCAAGTGCCACTGACGGAGAAAGTCTTGCTGAAGCCATTTCGAACTTTTGAAGCCCAAGCAGTTCTTAAGTCCATTGAATTGATGACGGTCGTGTCGGTTGTGGTGGGCATGTTGACCCAAAACCCTGTCGCAGAAGTCAATGTCTTAGCGCCAAAGTCAAGATAACCCTTGCTTGCGTTGTACGACACCAGGCCCCCACTTTGTTGCAAACTCGGTGCAAAAAAGTACCAAGAAATTTTGGATGCATCCCAAGCCCACAAGGTGGTGACGTTGCTTGGATAGGTTCCAGTGCTTGGAGGATTTGCACTCAGTGCAGAGTTAAATGCGATGGGGGTTAAGTTGTCACCCGTGGCAATCAAACTCCAACCGGACCCTAGGGTTTGAAATGCGGAAGATGACACCGGTGTGCCCGAAGCCAGCGCGGCGCTGAATGCTGTCTTTGCATTGACCCAAATGCCCTCGCCCGCGCCAATGGTTGACAAAACCTCATACCCTTTGCCGGCCGCATAAGTGGCTAATTCTTGGGCGCTTAGCGATGGCGTGTAAAAAGCCCATTGGCTCTTCGCACTCAGCCATTTCCAAACGGATATCACTTTGTTTGCGTCGCCCAACACGCTAGAGACGCTGGCTGTTGATGCGGTTCCATTGCCGACCAAATTCCATCCCACGAACAAGCTCGGGTTGGATGCGATGGACGCCATCGTGGTGGTGCTGGTGGATGTTGTGGTCGTCGCTAATTTTGTGGTGCTTGTGGTCGTTGTTGTTGTGGCAAGTTTGGTGGTGGATGTTGTGGTTGACGTGGTGGTGGCTGAAGAGCTACTGCCCGTAAAGCTCAGAGTTATTTTGTAAAAATCTTTCTCATACGAGGAGCTGTAATACGGCGTCACTGCGACGTAGTAATTTCCAGCTGCTGGTACACCGATCTGATATGTTTTTTCAGTGGTTGTTGTCCATCCGGCCAGCAAAGTGCCATCTGCACTGTAGGCATTGACTTTGTAGTCCCAATAGGCGCCGGTTGGAGGGGTGAAAACAATGTTCATGACGCCTTGCGATGAGGCGTTGATGACGAAATAGTCTTTGTCTGTACCGGATGAAAGTTGGCCACTCACTGGTGCACCCAAGCCCAGGCTGTTGGCGGTTGCAATCGTGTCGTTTGATTCAGTTTCAAAGCTGGATAAGCTCAGGGTGGTTTTACTGGCCTGCATTTGATAGGTGCCGCTCTCATAAGACGAGCTGTAATAGGGCATCACGGCGATGTAGTAATTGCCTGCACTCGCCGCTAATCCATAAAGTGATGTGCTCTTCGTGGTCTGGGTGCTGCTAATGAGCGTCCCGTCAGCTTTATAAAACTTGATCACGAAATCCCAGTAAGTTCCGCTGGGTGGCGTGAATTGAATACTAAGGACAGTGGGTGCGGTCAAGCTGACTGCGTAATAGTCTTTGTCAGTTCCCGATGAAAGTTGGCCATTCACTGGCGTGTCAAAACTGAGGCTGTTTGCGGTTGCAATTGAATTGTTCGGCTCGTATTCGAAGTCTGCGTGGGCAAACTCTACCAATGCAAGCGCAGTAACTAAAAAAACGATGGCTTTTTTAAAGGTATTCAATGGTGAGTGCATGGCTTGCACAGATGAAAAAATTTGGCGCATCGCAGTCCTTGTCGGCACAAAAAGCTAATTTCGCAATTTTATAGACTTCCTCCAGTCTAGGCTACTGGATCATGCAGACTCAGCCTTTCAGGTGATAGCTGGTGATGCGGTCCACCTCGTTTTTCGAGCCCAAGATCACGCTGACACGTTCGTGCAGTTGTGTGGGTTGAACTTCCAAAATGCGTTGACGCCCGTTGGTGGCAGCACCGCCGGCTTGTTCGATCAACCAGCTCATGGGGTTGGCTTCGTACATCAGGCGCAGCTTGCCGGGTTTATTGGGTTCGCGCTTGTCCCAGGGGTACATGAAGACGCCGCCACGGGTCATGATGCGGTGCACATCGGCCACCATGGAGGCGATCCAGCGCATGTTGAAGTTCTTGCCGCGTGGGCCTTCTTCGCCTTGCAAACACTCGTCGATGTAGCGCTTCACCGGCTCATCCCAATGGCGCATATTGCTCATGTTGATGGCGAACTCTTTGGTGTCGACGGGGATGCGCACATTCTCTTGGGTCAGCACAAACGAGCCTTGCTCGCGGTCGAGGGTGAACATGGCCACGCCGTCACCCACGGTGAGCACCAAGGTGGTTTGCGGGCCATACACGCAATAACCTGCCGCCACCTGCTGGGTGCCGGGCTGGAGAAAGTCGTCTTCGCTCACGCCTTTGTTGGCGTCGGTTTTTTTCAGCACGCTGAAGATGGTGCCAATGCTCACGTTGACGTCGATGTTGCTGGAGCCGTCGAGCGGGTCAAACATCAGCAGGTATTCACCCTGGGGGTAGCGGTTGGGCACCAGATGGATGGTGTCCATTTCTTCCGAAGCCATCGCTGCCAGGTGGCCGCCCCATTCGTTGGCTTCAATCAGCACATCGTTGGCGATGATGTCGAGTTTTTTCTGGACCTCGCCTTGCACGTTTTCGCTGCCAGCGGTGCCCAGCACATCGCCCAAGGCGCCTTTGTTGACGGCTTGGCTGATGCTTTTGCAGGCGCGGGCCACCACTTCGAGCAGCAAGCGCAACTCAGAGGGGATGTGGCCTTCGGCGCGTTGTTGTTCGACCAGATAGCGGGTGAGTGAAATGCTCATGGTGTATCTCTTGGTGAGGTGGAAATTAACTGAGGGCGCGCGAGATCACTTCGCGCACGTCGTTGCTCAAGTCAGACTTGGCGGCGATGCGGGTGAGCGCTACATGGGCTGCGCTGCGGTAGGGCTCGGCCAATTTGCTCCAGCGGTCCAGGGCGCGGGCCAAACGAGCGGCAACTTGAGGATTGAAGACGTCGAGTTCCAACACGCGCTCGCTCCAAAACACATACCCTGCGGCATCGCTGCGGTGAAAAGCGGCCGGGTTGGCGTTGCAGTAGCTAAAGATCAGGCTGCGCGCACGGTTGGGGTTTTTGAGTGTGAAGTCGGGGTGTTGCATGAGTTGGCGCACCACGGGCAGCACGTTGCCGCCACGGTCGGGCGCGCTGGCTTGCAAGGCAAACCATTTGTCCATCACCAGCGCTTCGCGTGAGAAGAGGCTGTAGAAGCGTTGCAGGGCAGGCGTGGCCAAGGCGTGTCCTGACGTCACCAAAGCACTCAACGCACTGAAGCGGTCGGTCATGTTGTGGGCGTTGTCAAAGCACTGCAAGGCGCGTTCGGGCCAAGTGTTGTCGCTGCTGGTGCGCGCATCCAGGCACAGCATGTGCAGCGCCAAGCCGCTCAGTGCGCGACGTCCGCTAGAGACTGGGTCAGGTTGGTAGCTGCCGTTTTCGCGGTGTGACTCAAAGGCCCAGGCCCAGTCGTTGTGCAAGGCCTGTGCAAGTTGCACACGCATGGCTTCGCGCACGGTGTGGATACGTTGGGGGTCCACCACCGCGAGCTGTTCGGCAATGTAGGTTTCGGCGGGCAGGGTGAGCACGAGTTCTTTGAAGGCGGCATCCAAGTTGGGATGACGCAAGACCGTGCGCATGGCTTCGAGCAAGGCCGCATCGAGCACTTGTGTGGGTTCGCCCTCGGCCAGCACAGACGCCAAAGCAGCTTGTAAGTACAGGCGTTGCGCGGCTTCCCATTGGTTGAACGGGTCGCTGTCGTGGGCCAGCAGCGTGAGCAGTTGTTCGGATGTGAAATCCATCTCCAGCACCACCGGGGCGCTGAAGCCGCGCAGCAAGGAGGGCACGGGCGCTTGGTCGTCGGTGATGGGCAGGTCTTGGAACTCAAAGCTTTGCGTGGCTTCGGTGAGCACCAACAACTGGCTGGGCAGCACCTCTCGGCCTGCGTGGTCGAGCAAGCCCATTTGCACGGGAATGACAAAGGGTTCTTTGTGGTCTTGACCGGGGCTGGCCGCGCAACTTTGGCTCAGCGTGAGGGTGTAACGGTGGGTGACCGCGTCATAGGTGCCCACGGCATCCACGCGTGGCGTGCCCGCTTGCGCGTACCAGCGTTTGAACTGTGGCAGGTGCAGTGCCAAAGCAGTGTCAGGGTTGGCGTCGGCAATGGCTTGGGCAAAGTCGTCGCAGGTGACGGCTTGGCCGTCGTGGCGCTCAAAGTACAAGGCCATGCCTTTGGCAAAGCCTTCCCGCCCGGTGTGGGCCAAGCCACCCACGGTGCCACTTGCAGTGAGGGCGGGTGCCACCAAGGTTTGCATCATGCGCACGACCTCGGCGCCTTTTTCGTAAATCGTGACGGTGTAGAAGTTGTTGATCTCGACGTAGCTGTCAGGGCGCACGGGGTGGGCCATGGGGCCCGCGTCTTCGGCAAATTGCACGGTGCGCAACAAGCGCACGTCTTCGATGCGCTTGACGGCGCGTGCCGAGTTGGCGGCGGCTTCGTCACTGCCCAAGGCCTGGCTGGCCAGGTCTTGGCTGAACTCTTGGTCGCGAAACACCGTGAGGCCTTCTTTGAGCGAGAGCTGAAACCAGTCGCGGCAGGTGATGCGGTTGCCGGTCCAGTTGTGGAAGTACTCATGGCCCACCACGCTCTCGATGTTGGCGTAGTCGTTGTCGGTGGCGGTGGCCGAGTTGGCCAACACGAACTTGGTGTTGAAGATGTTGAGGCCTTTGTTTTCCATGGCGCCCATGTTGAAGTCGCTGGTGGCGACGATCATGAAGCGTTCCAAGTCCAGGCTCAGTCCAAAGCGTGCTTCGTCCCAGGCGATGCTGGCGCACAGCGAGTTCATGGCATGTTCGGTCTTGTCCAAGTCGCCCGAGCGCACGTAAACCTGCAACAGGTGTTCTTTGCCGGAGCGCGCCTTGACGCGTTGCTCGCGGCAAACCAATTGGCCGGCCACCAAGGCAAACAGGTAAGCGGGTTTTTTGTGCGGGTCGACCCACTGCGCAAAATGGCGGCCCTCTTCCAAGTTGCCGTGTGCCACC
>CANFYL010000077.1 GCA_947451285.1 Comamonadaceae bacterium | reverse complement strand
CCTACGCAATACGTCATGACAGTTTCTTGAGTTGATACAGGGCGTCCAGCGCATCGCGTGGACTCAGTTTGTCGGGGTCGATCTCGGCCAGTTTCGCATGCAGCAAGCTCGGGGCCGCTGGGTCGACTTCAGGCGGTGGTGCAAACAGATCGACCTGCACACGCGAGGCATCGGCCCCCGCTTCGAGCGAGGCCAGCGCATGGCGGGCATGGTTGAGCACCGGTGTGGGCATGCCGGCCAAACGCGCCACCTGAATGCCGTAGCTCTTGCTGGCTGGGCCCGACTGAATTTCGTGCAAAAACACAATGTGGTTGCCACTCTCTGCGGCACTCACGTGCACGTTCACGGCGGCGCGGTGGTTGGCCGGGAACTCGGTGAGTTCAAAGTAGTGGGTGGCAAACAGCGTGAAAGCTTGCGTCTTGTCGTGCAAATGCGCGGCAATGCCGCTGGCCAAAGCCAAGCCGTCGAAGGTCGAGGTGCCACGGCCAATCTCATCCATCAGCACCAAGCTGTGTGGCGTGGCGGCGTGCAAGATTTGCGCGGCTTCGGTCATCTCCAGCATGAAGGTGGACTGCGCATTGGCCAAGTCATCGGCCGCACCGATGCGGGTGTGGATGGCGTCAATCGGCCCCAAACGACAGGCGCTCGCTGGCACATGGCTGCCGATGCTAGCCAGCAACACGATCAGCGCCACTTGGCGCATATAGGTCGACTTACCGCCCATGTTGGGGCCGGTGATGACCTGCATGCGTTGCGTGGGCCCCAAGCGCGTGTCGTTGGCGATGAAGGTTTTGGCGGCACCGCCCGAAGCCATGCCATGGGTTTCGGCCAAGCGCGCTTCAACCACGGGGTGACGGCCCTGGGTGATCTCGATGCACGGGGTTTTGACAAACTCAGGGGCACACCAATTCAGCGTCAGCGAGCGTTCCGCCAAGGCACTCAAGGCGTCCAGCGTGGCCACCGCCGTGGCCAAACGGGTGAGGGCGGGCACAAACACTTGCAGCGCGTCGAGCAATTGCTCGTACAAAAACTTCTCACGTGCCAGCGCACGCTCTTGCGCACTCAGGGCTTTGTCTTCAAAGGCTTTGAGTTCGGGCGTGATGAAGCGCTCGGCATTTTTCAGGGTCTGGCGACGGCGGTAGTCCTCGGGCACCTTGTCAATTTGGCCTTGCGTGACTTCAATGTAAAAGCCGTGCACCTTGTTGAATTGCACCCGCAGGTTGGCAATGCCGGTGCGCGCGCGCTCACGCGTTTCCAGCGCCAGCAAGAAGTCGTCGCAGTTGGTTTGAATGGCCCGCAACTCGTCGAGTTCGGCATCAAAGCCGTCGCCGATCACGCCGCCATCGCGCACCAGCGCGGCGGGGTCGGGCAAGAGTGCGCGGGCAATCAACTGCGCGCACTCCGGGGGCATGTTCAGCGCTTGCACCACCAGCTCAAGCAAGGGGCTGGCGCTCAGCACAGGTGCCAACAGCGGCTGCATCTGCCAGGCTTTGTGCAGGGCCAGCCCAAGGGCCACCAGTTCGCGTGGGCGTACCTGACGCAGGGCCACGCGCGCGCTGATGCGCTGCACATCGGCCGAGCCTTTCAAGGCTTCGCGCAAGGCTTTGTAGGCTTGGCCGTGCCGGGTGTCTTGCAAGGCTGCAATCGCGGTCAAGCGGTGTTGGGCGTTGCTGCGGTCACGCTCGGGTTCGAGCAGCCAGCGCTTGAGCTCGCGGCTGCCCATGCCCGTCATGCAGGTGTCGAGCAGCGAGAACAGCGTGGGGCTGTCTTCACCACGCAGGGTTTGGGTCAGTTCCAAGTTGCGTCGGGTGGTCAGCGGCAAATCGATCAGCGCGTCATCGCGTGCCACCACCACACCATGCACGTGGGTCAGGGCGCGGCCTTGCGTGTGCTCGGCATAGCTCAGCAACGCGGCCACAGCCGCGTGGGCTTGGCTGGCGTCTTGGGCGTTCCAGGCATTGAGCGAGGCGGCCTTCAAGTGTTCCAACAGCTTGCGTGCACCCAAAGCCGCATCAAACTGCCAGGCCGGACGGATGTGGATGGGCAGGTTCACCTGCTGGCACAAGGCCTTGAGCTGTTGCTCAAACACAGGGCTGGCGTCGGCGCTGTAAATCACCTCGCTGGGCGCAATGCGGGCGAGCCAGTGGGGCAATTCGTCACTGCCGCATTCGGCCAGATGCACCAAGCCTTGCGTGATGCTCAGCCAAGCCAGGCCACACCCGGTGCGTGCGCTTTGGTGCACCGCCAGCACAAAGGCTTCGCTTTTGTCAGACAACAAGGCACTGTCGGTCAGCGTGCCGGGGGTGACCACGCGCACCACTTTGCGTTCAACCGGCCCTTTGCTGGTGGCCACATCGCCCACTTGTTCGCAAATGGCCACCGATTCGCCCAGCTTGAGCAAGCGTGCCAAATAGGTTTCGACGGAATGGAATGGCACCCCCGCCATCACCACCGGCTGCCCACCCGATTGACCACGCTGCGTGAGCGTGATGTCGAGCAGTCGGGTGGCCTTTTCGGCATCGGCAAAGAACAACTCGTAGAAGTCGCCCATGCGGTAGAACAACAGCGTGTCTGGGTACTCGGCCTTGAGGCCAAAGTACTGCTGCATCATGGGGGTGTGAGAGGCCGTGGCGACCTCTTCAATTGGCGATTGGTTTTTTTGTTTTGGTGTGGATGAGATAACTGCCATTCAAGAAATCATACCGTTGCCCAAGGTCATCTCTGCCGTTTTTTCAAAAAACGCCAGTTATGCCGGGTTGGTCCAGATTTCATGTCAACAATCAGCCGTGACTCAGTATTTCTTCGCCGAGTATCTGCATGATCTTTTGGCCGTCTGCGCTCGCCCAGTTATGGGCCAATTCTGCCAACAGTGCCGTGGTGGTGGTCAATGCGACGCCGCCGCGCTCCATTCTCCGAAAAGCCATGTCATCGGTCAGTGGTGTGGGTGAGCCAGAGGCGTCTACCACCGCAGTGACGACAAATCCCTCGGCGACTGCACTGATCGCCGGTGGCGCAAGGCAGACGTCAGTCGTAACCCCTGCCATGATGAATTGGGTTCGACCCGTTTTGCGGCAGCCCTCGGCAAATGCATTGTCATCCCAGCAATTCACAACACCTGGGCGCTTCACACGCGCGGCAAAGGCCTCGGGCGCTATTGTTTCCAATACGGGTAGCAATGGCCCTTGTTGGTGGTCTTCCATGCTCGACGTGAACACAATTGGCATTCCCAAGGCGATCGCGGTGCGGGCCAGTGCACGGGTATTGGCCTCAATCAGATCATGCGCAATCGACTTGGCAAACTTCAATGTGCCGACTTGATGGTCGATCAAAATCATTGCCGCATTGGCTGAAGTCAGTTTTGGAGGTGTCATTGGGTTTCCTGTGTGAGGTAGATGATGGGTTGAGCGTGAAAAATTGAAGTTCCAAATTAAATTGAGCTGAATCACAGTTTTACTTTTCTCTCAGCAAACCTCCGATCTCTTTGATGCGTTGTTCCCCAGCCGCCAGAGCTTCTGGCGAGGAATGCACTGAGTAATTTCCCAGCGAAAGTTTTTGTGGCAATTTGGCTGCCGAGGCCACCAGAAAAGCGCAGCTCTGCGATGCTTTGAAATGCAGGGAGCCTTGACCTTCTTCAAAAACTGCCAATTCGCGACTCAGCACTTCGCCATGGACTGAAAGTTTTCCGGTTTGTGCGAAAGTCCAAGCGATGTCGTGCTGACTGGACGGCTGATAGGTCCAGCTTTCCCCTGCTTGCAGCTGGACCCATAAGTAGCAGGCATCGAAGGGTGCATCTATCTTGCTGGACATGTCTTCAAAGGTGCCCAGTAGCAGTGTGACTGGTCCCGCGCGGGGAACCTCTTTCGGCTGAAGAAACATGGCACTGGGTTGTGCAAGTTCGTGCGAGGGCGGCAACGCAAACCAAGTTTGGAATGCCTGCATACGCGTGCCGTTGATGGGCTGCGCTTTGTGCCAAATACCGCTGCCAGAGACGACCCACTCTATGCCGCCTTGCGCCACCTGATCAACTTGGCCTGTCGAGGTGGTGTGCTCAATGTCGAATGTCAGTGGAAGGGTCAGGGTGGCGATACCGGAGTGGGGATGAAAGCCAAAACCTGGACCGCTTCCCTCTGCGTCCACGTAATCGAGAAAAATGAAGGGTTTGAGCATTTGGCCCAAATCACCAGGACTCATGAGCCGTGTGATCGGACCATGCCTTTGGCCGCTGGTGCGGGCAACGATCCGCCGTGCTGGTGGGGTTATGGCAGACATACCTCGGGTCGCTGAATAGACTGAGGGGCATTCGTCGCTGCTTGAGGGCGTGGTCATGGTGGTTTCCTTGTCAAGAGTTGGCCGTTGCGGGGAAAATAACTTGATTTGATGAGTTTAGGGTTTGAATTTAAGAAATAAAGGTGATAAATTGAGACCTGACGTCTCATAAATAGACTCCATATGAACCTTGATGACCTGTCAGACTTTGTTCTTGTGGCCCACAACGGGGGCTTCGCCCAGGCCAGTCGCACGAGCGGGCGGCCCAAGGCAAGTTTGTCGCGCAAGGTCATGGATCTGGAGTCAAGCTTGGGCTTGCGACTGTTTGATCGCAGCGCCCGATCAATTCAATTGACACAAGAGGGCGAGGCACTCCTCAAGAGTACAAATGGGCCACTGAATGAAATCACCGAAGCTATAGATAAGCTGCGTGACGGACAGGCTCATCCTCAGGGACGCTTGCGTATCAACGTGCCTTCACTTTTTGGGCAGATGCTGATGGGTCGACTCGCGGCCGAATTCAAGCTGGCTTGCCCCGAAGTTGCGCTGGAGGTCACCATGGAGGATCGCGAAGTAGATCTGGTGAGCGAGGGCTATGACCTTGTCATTCGGGCCAACCCCAAGCCAGACCTGGAACTTGTAGGTTCCTGCTTTTTGAGGGACCAATTGTTGGTCGTCGCGGCACCATCGCTGATCCAACAGCTGCCGATTCCAGTGGTCGTCAGAAATGCCGACCGAAGCACCTCTTGGCAGATTGGTGGAACGCCCGGCCGTGAGATCCAAACCCAGCCTGTCCTGAAACTTCCGGCGTTCACCATGATTCGTGATGCAGTGCTCACCGGAATTGGGGCCGCCAAGCTTCCACGCATGCTTGTGGAAAAGGACTTGGCCGATGGTCGCCTCGTGAGTTGGGGGGCAGTGTCGGGTGAGTCCGCTGAGATATGGGCCTTGCACACGTCAAGGCGCTTCGCGAGTGCGAAGGTCAAAGCATTCATGCAGTTTTTGAAAACTGCTTTCCCTCACGCGTGATTGGCACGCCCAGCATCTGAAATGGTGCTGATCCACAGCCAGTGCTGCACATATGGGAGTGCGCGCAGACAAATCAGACATGGCAGCTCTCAAGCGTGAAGCTCTGTGTGAGCCCGCATTACAGCGGCGCGTCGTCCTCGCTGTGCGAGGAAATGCGCAAGGTTTTGGCCGACTCGCTCACCGCGCGCTTGTCATCGGCGCTGGCAAACTTGGAGTACTTGTGCAGCAAGGGCACCAGTTGGGCATAAATGCGTGGGCTCGCGGCCATGCACTCGCGTTGTTCCAAAAAGTTGGCGTCGCCCGTGAAGTTGCCCACCAAGCCACCGGCTTCGGTGATCAGCAACGCACCGGCAGCCATGTCCCAGGGCTGCAGGCCCAGTTCAAAGAAGCCATCGCTGAAGCCCGCAGCCACATAGGCCAGGTCGAGTGCCGCGGCGCCTGGACGGCGCAAGCCGGCGGTGCGTTGCATCACGTCGCCCATCAGGCGCAGGTATTTGTCAAAGTCGTCCTCGGGGCGAAACGGAAAGCCGGTGGACAGCAAGCACTCGTCCAAGCGGGTGCGCTTGCTCACGCGGATGCGGCGGTCATTCATGAACGCGCCGCGCCCCTTGGTGGCGGTGAACAAGTCGTTGCGGCTGGGGTCGTACACCACGGCTTGTTCAAGCTTGCCGCGCACTTGCAGGGCAATGCTCACGCAGTAGACAGGAAAGCCGTGGATGAAATTGGTGGTGCCGTCCAGCGGGTCGATGATCCAGATGTGGTCTGCCTTCGGATTGCCGTGTTCTGAACCAGACTCTTCGGCCAAGATGCCGTGGTCGGGGTAGGCGGTCAGCAGGGTGTCGATGATGGCGCGTTCGCTGGCGTGGTCGACTTCGGTGACAAAGTCATTGACTTGCTTTTGTGAAATGCGCACAGCTTCCACATCGAGGGCCGCGCGGTTGATGATGGCACCAGCGGCGCGTGCGGCCTTACTGGCCACGTTGATCATGGGGTGGAGTGTGGACGACATGGATTGTGTGAAGAGCTGACCCGGCAACAGGTCGAATGAACAGACCCGGCGATGCGGGCGGCGACAATGTGTCAGATTTTACGCCCCCTGCACTGCACACCCTCCATGCACACCCGCTTCATTCTTTTAAACACCAGTCACGCCGGCAACGTGGGGGCCACCGCACGTGCCATGAAGGTCATGGGCTTTACCGATTTGGTGCTGGTCGCGCCCCGTTGGGACAACGTCTTGCGCCGTGAAGAAACCATCCAGCGCGCCAGTGGTGCCTTGGACGTTTTGAACAATGCGCGCATCGTCGCCACCCTCGATGAGGCACTCGATGGCATCAGCCACCTGTGTGCCACTGCCATGACGCCGCGTGACTTTGGCCCGCCCACCCTCGACCCGCGCAGCCACTTTGCAGCCCTGGCCGCGTCCCACGCGCAAGCCCCGCAGCAAGGGGTGGCATTGTTGTTTGGCTCGGAGCGCTTTGGCATGCGCAACGAAGACGTGTACCGCTGCCACACCTGTTTGCGCATTCCCACCGACCCCACGTTTGGCTCTCTCAACCTGGGGGCTGCAGTGCAGGTGCTGGCTTATGAGTGGCGCATGGCCCTGGGTGGTTTTGCGGTGCAAGAGGCCGTGCCTCCCAGCGAACTGGCCGACGCCGCCCAAGTGGCCGGCTTGTTGGAGCACTGGCAACAAGCCTTGACCACGATTGGTTTTTTGGACCCGGAGTCGCCCAAGAAGCTGATGCCGCGCTTGAACCAGTTGTTCAATCGGGCGCAACTGACGCAAGAAGAAATCCACATCTTGCGTGGTGTTGCCAAAACCATGGCGCAAGCCGCCAGCGACAAACGATAGACTCTGCGCTTATGTTTTCTCGCCTTCGCTCAGACATTCAATGCATCCTCGACCGCGACCCGGCTGCGCGCAGCCGTTGGGAGGTGCTCACCTGCTATCCCGGTTTGCATGCCGTGGTGTTGCACCGCTCGGCCCACGCCTGCTGGGGTTGGGGCTTGCGTTGGTTGGCCCGCTTCATCTCTAACCTCTCGCGCTGGTTCACAGGCATTGAAATTCACCCCGCCGCCAAGATTGGCGAGCGCGTGTTCTTTGACCATGCCATGGGCGTGGTGGTGGGCGAGACCGCCGAAATTGGCGACGGCTGCACGATATACCAAGGCGTGACCCTGGGGGGTACCTCGCTCTACAAAGGCACCAAGCGCCATCCCACGCTGGGCCGCGATGTGGTGATTGGTGCCGGCGCCAAAGTGTTGGGCGGCTTCACCGTGGGCGACGGTGCCAAGGTGGGCAGCAACGCCGTGGTCACCAAGCCTGTGCCTGCGGGCGCCACTGCGGTTGGCAACCCCGCGCGCATCATCCAGGCCGAGTCAGATGCCAAGCGCGAAGAGGCGGCGTCGAAAATGGGTTTTTCTGCTTACGGGGTCACACAAAACGATGACCCGCTGAGCCAAGCCATGCGTGGCCTGATTGACAGCGCAGCGAGTCAAGAGCATCAAATTGCCTTGCTCTGGCAAGCGATTGAAAAGCTGTCTGCATCGCCAGCTTCACCACACGACTGTGTGCCCAGCGATGCCGCGCGCCAAGAGCACTTTGAGGCTGCGCGCATCAACCAGTTGCTGGACTGAGGCGTGGGTTTTAGACCCGCTTGGACTTGATGGCCGTTTTAGGCCGCCAGCCTTTGCAAAACGTATCGCGCGTTTCCATGTAAGGGCCGCCTATCAAGTCAATGCAATACGGCACAGCAGCAAAGATGCCGTCTACCAACTGCTTGCCCACGGCGTCTTTCAGTCCACCCAAGGTTTCTTGGATCGACTTGGGCTGACCAGGCAAATTGATGATCAGGCTTTGTCCCCGAATCACCGCCACTTGACGCGACAAGATGGCGGTCGGCACAAATCGCAAGCTGATCTGGCGCATTTGCTCGCCAAAGCCTGGCATCTCTTTATCGGCCACGGCCAAGGTGGCTTCGGGCGTCACATCGCGCAAAGCCGGGCCTGTGCCGCCAGTGGTCAGCACCAAAGAACAACCGGCATCGACCAGCTCAATCAAGGTTTGGCTGATGGTGGCTTGTTCGTCCGGGATCAGCCTTGCGTGGTAGTCGATGGGGTTGAACAAGGCCTGGCCCAACCAGTCGCGCAAGGCGGGCAGGCCTTTGTCTTCGTAGGTCCCGCTGGAGGCGCGGTCGCTGATGGAGACGATGCCCACCTTCAAGGTGTCGCAGCGTGCATCGGGGGTGGGCAGGGCAGTCTCGGTCATGGCTTGTACACCTCGCTGTTGTCTTCTTCGGGCGCGCGGGCCGCGTCTTCGGCATCGCTCAAAGTGGTTTTGACCAACTGAAAAATCTCACGGTAGGCTCGCCCCTGGCGTGGCAGCAGGCCTTTGGCCACATCCGCTTTGGAGGTGGTGTCGTCTTTGCGTGCTTGGCGCACCAGTGCACGCAACTGCTGGCTGTCGGTGCCGGTGTGGGCCAGCATCCACTCTGAGACGGCGTTGTCGTCTTGAATCAAACGGTCGCGCCAGTGCTCGGCCAAGTGCAGCGCCAAGGTGTCACGGCTGCTGCCCATGCGCTGCTCGTTGAGCGTGTCGCGCATGGCGGCCACCGCGTCTTCGCTGAGTTTGCGCATCAGCTTGCCCACGTACTGCATTTGGCGACGTTTGCCTTCAAAGTTGGTGATGCGCCGCGCTTCGGCCATGGCCTCGCGCAGTTGGTCGTTCAAGTGGCCTTGGTTTTGCAGCCGGTCCAACAAGTCGGTGCGCAAAGTCAGCAACTCCACACCCAGGTCTTGCCGCTCATCGCTTTCGCGTTTTTTGTCGGTGCGGCTGGCACTGTCGGTGCCTTTGAGCTCGCGTTTGAGTTCCAGGTCAAGTTCGCTGCCTTCGGCCACAAATTGGCCGCGAACGAAGTAACCTTTTTTGGGTTTGCGTGACATAAAAAGAGGGAGTCCAAAGCGGTCGGTTTGCCCCTCAACACAAAGGGAAACACAGTGACAAGTAT
>CANFYL010000076.1 GCA_947451285.1 Comamonadaceae bacterium | reverse complement strand
CCGTTGATGGCCGCCACACGCGACAAGTACATGTCTTTGGGTTCGGTGTTGACCACATGGCCAAACACCACATGGCCCACATCTTGGCCGTCCACGCCCGCACGGGCCAGCGACTCGCGCACCACAAGTGCTGCCAATTCGGTGGGGGGAATGTCTTTCAGGCTGCCACCATAAGTACCAATGGCGGTGCGAACACCGCTGACGACGACGACTTCACGCATGTTTGTCTCCTGTGGATGAAATTAAAACCAGTCCAGTGTGCACCCGCTCGGCTACAGATCTCTTACACCACCTGGTTCGGCGCTGATGCACCCCAAGCCATAGGCAGATCAAAAGACAGCGGCGCTTGGGTGAACGGATGGGCCAGGCCCAGTGTTTTGGCATGCAACATGAGGCGTGGGCTCATGGCCAGCACCTCAGGCGGCGCATACAACGAGTCGCCCAGCATCGGGTGTCCCAGGCTTTGCATGTGGACGCGCAACTGGTGGGTGCGCCCCGTGAAGGGCTCCAACTCAATCAGACTGGCCGCTTCGCCCACTTGCAGGCTGCGCCACAGGGTGCGGCTAGGCTTGCCGTCGGGGTGGATGATGTGGAGGGGGCGACGCTCCCAGTCCAACAAAATGGGGCCTTCCACCGTGTACCACCCTTCGTCGTTGGGTGTAGAGGCGGTGAGCAACGGGTTGCCTGCCACCACCGCCACGTAGCGCTTGTGCACTTGGCGTGTTTCAAACGCACGGCTGATGCGGCGTTGTGCTTCAATGCCACGCGCCATGATCAACAAGCCCGAGGTATCTTGGTCCAAGCGGTGCACCACCAAAGCATCGGGATAGCGGTCTTGCACGCGTTTGGATAAACAGTCTTGCTTGTCGGGCCCGCGCCCTGGCACCGACAACAGGCCGCTGGGTTTGTCCAGCACCAACAGGTGTTCGTCTTCGTAGATCGGGGTGATCACGGGGGCAAGCTCAGCAGGCACTGGCGTCGGGTTGTTCAAGCACCACATGGGTGGTGGGGCGGGCCACACAGGGCAGCACATAGCCCTCGGCCTTTTCTTCGGCGCTCAGGCCGGGCCATTCAATGGCGTAGGCCACTTCACCGCTGACCAAGCGACACATACAGGTGCGGCAGGTGCCATTGCGGCACGAGCTGGGCAATTGCAGACGCGACATCTCGGCGGCTTCCAGCAAACTCAGATCGCCTTCGACGTCGTATTGCAAGTCTGCGGGCAAGACCCGGACGGTGAAGATTTCAAACGAATCAGACACGGTAGTTCACTCAAAAAAATCAAACACGGATGAAGAGCTGTTGCTCCGCCTTGTCCAGCCACAGGCCCAAGCTGTCAAGCAATTCGGTTTGGCTGAAAGAACAGCTTTCTTCGCTGAACAAGGCGCTCGACTCCAAGCGGTCCAACAGCCCCAACCACACCTCGCTGTAGCGAGCGGGCAGGGCTTGCAGCAACACCTCTTGGGAGCGTGCTGCGCTGCTGAATACTGACACGCTCAGCGCACCGCACCGCACCTCAGACAAGGTTTGACGCAAGCTGGCGATGGACGGGGCTGCGGGGTGCATCACTTGTTCTTGATCTTGCCGCGAGGTGCCACGTAGGTGGTGGGCGGGTTGGGACGGTCCGAGGTGGAGGTCTTGGGCGGCGAATTGTCCTTTTTGGGCTTTTTCGTCATTTTGTTGCTGTGTTGTTCGCCTTTGGCCATAAGCCCTCCTGGAGGATCATCTCGGAGCGAGATGCCTAGGATGGTAAGTCACATTGCGAGGCGTCTTGGCGGTTCAGGGCGTTTCTTGTTGCCACACGCCGCTTGGCAGATCGGCCAGTGAGTAGGGGCCAATGGCGGTGCGAATCAGTCGCAGGGTGGGTAAGCCTACGGCTGCTGTCATTCGGCGCACTTGCCGGTTGCGACCCTCGCGAATCACCAACTCCAGCCACGACGTGGGCTTGTTGACGGCCATCGTCGGTGAGCAGCAGCAAGCCTTCGCTGTCGGCGTCCAAACGCCCGGCCACATACACGCCCGGCAGGTCGATGAATTCTTTCAGTCCACGCCAGCGTCCTTCGGGCGTGAATTGGCTGAGCACGCCATAAGGTTTGTTGAAGCGAATCAGCATGGCCCCAAGCGTAGCAGGCGAGCAACGAGGCACTGCTAGCATGACCCCATGACTGCCCATTACGAGAGCGTGCCAACCGCCACCCTGTACCCCGACGCCTTTGGTGTGTCGGCCCCTGTCACCGCTGTGCTGTCGGACTTGTGGCCGCGCAAACCGGGGGTCTTCATTCGCAATGCGCCCGTGCCTGGGGATGCCCGGGTGGATGTCGATGCACCTGCATCGCTACAACTTGAACTGGGGCACGGTCAATTTGGTTTGGTGCCCCCTTGGGTCAAGTCCGCCTCAGACGCCAAACTGCGTTCGACCAAGTTGATCAATGCGCGGGCTGAGACCGTGACCACGTCCAACAACTTTCGCGACACCTGGCTGGCCGGTCAGCGCTGCATCGTGCCGATGATGGCGTTTTTTGAAGACGACTGGCGCAGCGGCAAAGCCGTGCCCACACGCATCGCCCGGGTGGACGGCAAGCCCATGGGCGTGGCAGGTTTGTGGGAGCGCTGGGCCAAAGACGGCACCGAGATCACCAGCTTCACCCTCTTGACCGTCAACGCCAACAGCCATGCCTTGTTGCACCGTTACCAACACAACGGCAACGAAAAACGCATGCCCGTCATCTTGGGCGAGGGCGCGTATGGCGCTTGGCTCACCACCCGCCCAGAGAAAGCGCGGGAGTTCATGCGGGCCTACCCTGCGCACTTATTGACGGCGAATCCGGTGGAGAAAAAGTAGTGGCTGCGATCAACGCGTTTCAAGTGGCCAAGGCCTGCGTGTGGGTGATGCGCTGAGGTTCACTTGGCCCAGGTGTCCTTCAAGCCCGTGGCCTTGTTGAACACCAACCGGCCCGCCGCATGGTCTGTGCGATCGGCCACAAAGTAGCCATGCCGTTCAAACTGAAAGTGCGTGTCTGCTTGGCTGTGGGCCAAGGATGGTTCGGCATACGCGGTGACCACGTTCAAGCTGTCTGGGTTGAGGGCTGCCAAAAAGTCTTTGCCACCTGCGTCGGGTTGCGCGTCGGTGAACAAGCGGTCGTACAGGCGCACTTCGGCACGCACACCGTCGGATGCGCCGACCCAGGTGATCACGCCTTTGACTTTCACGCTGTCTGAGCCCGGTGTGCCGCTCTTGGTGTCGGGGATGAGTTCAGCATGCACCTCCAGCACCTGGCCGTTGGCGTCTTTGACGGCACCCGTGCAGGTGATCACATGGCCATACTTCAAGCGCACCTTGTTGCCGGGGAACAAGCGAAAGAACCCTTTCGGTGGTGTTTCTTCGTAGTCGCCACGCTCAATCCACAGTTCTTTGCCGAATTTGAATAGGCGTTGGCCCAACTCGGGGTGATGGGGGTGGACTGGGGCGTGGCAATCGTCGAGCGTGCCTGCGCCATGCAAGGCATCCCAGTTGGTGATGACCAATTTCACCGGATCCAGCACCACCGAGGCACGGGCGGCTTTGGGGTCGAGGTCTTCACGCAGGCAGCCTTCTAAAGTGCTGTAGTCAATCCAACTGTCGCTCTTGGTCACGCCAATACGTTCGGCAAACAATTGCAAGCTCTCGGGGGTGTAACCACGGCGGCGCAAACCCACGATGGTGGGCATGCGCGGGTCGTCCCAGCCCGACACCTTGCCTTCGTTGACCAGTTGGGCCAGTTTGCGCTTGCTGGTGACCACATAGGTCAGGTTCAAGCGCGCAAATTCATACTGCTTAGGTGAGGGCGCGGCCAGCAAACCGCCTTCGCACAAACGGGCCATCAGCCAATCGTAAAAAGGACGCTGGTCTTCAAACTCCAAGGTGCAAATGCTGTGGGTGATTTGTTCCAGCGCGTCTTCGATGGGGTGCGCAAAGGTGTACATCGGGTAGATGCACCAGGTGTCGCCCGTGTGGTGGTGGGTGGCACGGCGAATGCGGTAGATGGCTGGGTCGCGCATATTGATGTTGGGTGCAGCCATGTCAATCTTGGCGCGCAACACAGCAGTGCCATCTTCCAGCAAACCGTTTCGCATGTCGCGAAAGCGTGCCAAGTTCTCAGCCGGAGTGCGGCTGCGAAACGGGCTGTTGACCCCGGGTTTGGAAAAATCGCCCCGGTTGACGCGCATGTCTTCTGGGCTTTGCTCGTCCACATAGGCGTGGCCCGCTTCAATCAGATGCTCGGCCGCGCGGTACATGAAGTCAAAGTAGTCGCTGGCCTGATAAGGCGCAGCACTGCCTGGGACTTGACCGAGTTGGGCCCAGTCAAAGCCCAGCCACTTCACCGCATCGATGATGCTGTGGACGTACTCGGTGTCTTCTTTTTCGGGGTTGGTGTCGTCAAAGCGCAGGTGGCACACGCCACCGTAATCGCGGGCCAAGCCGAAATTCAGGCAAATGCTTTTGGCGTGTCCCACGTGCAAGTAGCCGTTGGGTTCGGGCGGAAAACGTGTTCGAATCTTGGCTGGGTCTGGTGCGCCTTGTGCGTGGTGTGCCGCGTCACCGGGGCTGCCGGCCCAACGGCGGCTGGCGTAAGTGCTTTGGGCCAAGTCGTTTTCAATGATTTGGCGCAAAAAATTGCTGGGTTTGTGGTCGTTGTCAGCCGGTGTAGTCATAGCTTTCATTTTAGAGGCGGGCTTGTGCGGTCTCAGGGTCAACCCGATCTTTAAAATACACACACTCCTCCTTCATTTGAATTGATCCCCCGTTATGTTTAAGACCCTTCGCAACCGTGAGGCGGCGATGCCCTTCATCATGCTCGCCGTGCTCATCGACATGGCGGCCATTGGCGTGATCGTTCCTGTCTTACCTGTGCTGGTCGCCAGCTTTTCTGCCAACCAAGCCGATCAGGCCTATTGGTACGGCGTGGTGGCGGTAGCTTTTGGTGCCGCCAACTTTTTGGGTTCTCCCTTGCTCGGGGCCCTGTCAGACCGCTACGGCCGCCGACCCGTGTTGTTGTTGGGTTTCATGGGTTTGGGCATCAGTTTCTTTGGGATCGCACTCACCGACACCCTGTGGGGCTTGATCGTGGTGCGCACCTTGGGGGGTGTGATGCAAGGCAACATTGCCATTGCCAATGCCTATGTGGCCGATATTTCCTGGCCTGAGCAACGTGCCAAACGCTTTGGCCTGCTCGGGGCCATGATGGGCGTTGGCTTCATCATCGGACCTGTGGTGGGTGGTTTGATGGGGGCCATCAACCTGCACCTGCCCTTTTACTTGGCCGGTGGCTTGACCTTGTTGAATCTGCTCTATGGTTACTTTGTCTTGCCTGAATCGCTGCCATTGAACAAGCGCAAAGCATTTGCTTGGCGTGACGCCAACCCCATCAAGGCTTTGCGTGGCTTGGCGCAGCTGCGCGGTGTGGGGCCCTTGGTGGGCGTGGTGGCTTTGAGTGGCCTCGCGCAGTTTGTGCTCTACACCGTGTGGGTGCTCTACAACGCTTTCAAGTTTGGTTGGGGCGCGGAGGAAAACGGTTACTCACTCACTGCCGTGGGTGTCACCGCTGTGCTGGTGCAAGGGGTGCTGATGGGCCCGCTGCTCAAACGCTTCAAGCCGCAGCGCTTGGCCATCATGGGGCTGGTGTCGTCGGCGCTGGGCTACTTTTTGTGGGGTGCAGCCACCGAGGGATGGATGATGTACGCGGTGATCGGCATCAACCTCTTGGGCGGTACTGTGACTGCCTCCGTGCAAAGCTTGATTTCGTCAGCTGCTGACAGCAAAAACCAAGGCCAGACCATGGGGGCGGTGAGTTCACTCAACGGCTTGATGGCGGTGGTAGCCCCCATACTGGGTGCACCCTTGTTGGCTGCGGTGTCGCACTTTCCGCAAGGTGACTGGCGCATTGGCGCGCCGTTCTTTTTTTGTTCAGCGCTGCAAGTGGGGTCTTTGGTGTTGGCGGTGCTGTACCTGCGTCGTCACCCCCTCTCGTCACATTAGTCAGGCAATATGCGCCTGATTTTTTCCGCCACAGCTCACCGGTAAGGCGTTGGCCGATGATTTGATGAACGGGCTGCCAAAGCGAGCGTCAAAGCTACCGCCGTATCCGCTCAATCCAAGCCCCAATGCTTCGCACAGGCTCCACCGCCCGTACAGGTTCGAACTCAGTACCAAGCTAACCACTCGTGCCAAATCAGCTGCCCCAAATACCGCGAGGGTAAAAGTGTGAAGGCCCCTGCCACGATGCAAGCGCTCAGGTAGAGGGTTTGCATGGTGCGTCGGTGCTTTGCCAGGTTGCGTTGGGCCAAAGCTCTAAAGGCAAAGAACAAGCTCAAGAGCGTGACGGGAATCAGCAAATGAATGGGCGTGTAGCCCCAGAGGTTGGGCAGGTTGAAGTCACGGATAAAGATGGCGCTGACGGATGCCACCACCATCAGCGTGGTCCACGCGTACCCCAGAGCACGGTGCAACCAAGGCCTGACGTGTTATCCCAGACGGGCCCAAAGCACAAGAGGCCCAATGACCACGGCAGCGATGGCCGCACTCATATGAATGGCGATGAGGGGTGTGAGTTGCATGTGAGTGTCATCATCATGTCGAAGCACAAGAGATAATTCCATCACAAAAGGAGTTGTATGGACATTGTGTTGTTGTTCAAATCTGCGCTCATGGGGGTTGTCGAGGGACTCACTGAATTTTTGCCCATTTCATCCACGGGCCACCTCATCTTGGCGGGTGCTTTGCTTGGGATGGACGATGACAAGGCCAAGGTGTTTGACATCGCCATCCAAACCGGTGCCATCTTTGCGGTGATCTTGGTCTATTGGCAAAAAATTGCCAGCACCGTGGTGGCCTTGCCTACGCAGGAGCAAGCGCGTCGCTTTGCTCTGAATGTACTGATCGCTTTTGTGCCTGCCGTGGTCTTGGGCTTGTTGTTTGGCAAGTTCATCAAATCGCATTTGTTCACGCCCACTGTGGTGGCCAGCACCTTCATCGTGGGTGGCTTCATCATTTTGTGGGTGGAGGGCCGCATGAAATCTGCCGAACAAGCCCCTCAGTTGGACGACAACCCCCTGCAACCCCCTGCATTGCAAGGGGAACCCTCAGCACGCATTGAAACCGTCGAAGACATGACGCCCATGGACGCCTTGAAGGTGGGTTTGGTGCAATGCTTGGCCATGATCCCTGGCACCAGCCGCAGCGGCGCCACCATCATCGGAGGCATGCTGTTGGGCTTGTCGCGTAAAGCGGCCACCGACTTTTCGTTTTATCTGGCCATTCCCACCTTGATTGGGGCCGGTGCCTATAGCCTGTACAAAGAGCGCGCCTTGTTGAGCCTGTCCGACGTGCCTACGTTTGCGGTGGGCTTGGTGTTTGCGTTCATCAGCGCCTGGGTCTGTGTGCGTTGGCTGTTGCGCTACATCGCCACCCACAGCTTTGTGCCCTTTGCGTGGTACCGCATTGGTTTTGGTGTCGTCGTCTTGGTCACCGCTTGGACGGGGGCCGTGACTTGGGCGGCGTGAGCACCTGCCCAGCGCGATCAGCCGATCAAATTCAGCAAGGCAGCCTCAATGGCCGCAGCCGCCACGCCGGGGTGTTCCATCGGGAAGAGGTGCGTGCCGTCGACCATGGCAATGCGTCCTTGAGTGATGCGGCGGCTGAAGTCCAGCCCCACTTGGCGTAATTCACGTGACTGCAAACCGCCAATCAAGGCGGTTTTGCATTTCAAGGGGTGGCGTTTGAAATAGCCCTCCAAGTGGTCTGGCAGGCTGTTGTAAATCGCGCTTTCAATGTCGCGGTCAAAACTCAGCACACGACGTTGCCCCTGTGTACCAAGCTCGTCATGGGTGCCGTGTGCGACGTAGTCGAGCAAAACCTGTGGGTGCCATTTGGCAAACACCCGTTTGTGCTGAAAGTGGTTCAGTGCTTCGGCTTGATTGGCCCAGCGGGTGCGGCGCCTGCGGCTGACCGACGCGGGCGACAGCGCTTCTGCCAAAGGAATGCGCTTGCCCACTTTTAGCAGCTTGGCGCGCCAGCCACCCAGCATGGGGGAGTCCAGCAAGACCACACCGCGCACCAGTTCGGGGGATTGCGCGGCCACCATCAGGCTCAAAATGCCCCCCAGCGAGTGACCCACCAAAAACACCGGCTCAGGTGTGGCCAGCGGCGCCACAAAGTCACGCAGCTCCTGCACCAGGTGGGGCCAGTTGTTGGTGACGGGATAGCGTGGGTTATGCCCCAGTTTTTCGATGGCCTCCACCTGAAAACCACGTTGACGCAAGGCATCCAGCATCACACCATAGGTGCTCGCCGGAAAGCCGTTGCCGTGTGAGAAGACGATCAGGGGTTGCGCCATGCTGTTCAGATCAGCTTGTCCTGCGGTGTGACAATTTTCTTCAAGGCTTGTGCGCGTAAAGCTGGCTGTAGCAGCGGCGTGTTGGTTTGGCCGCCATTCCACATTGGATCTTCGATGCCATCAAACACTTCGCGCAAGCGCTGCCCCCAGCTGTTGTGCAACATCTGAAAGTAGGGGTTGTGCTCGTCGATGCAGACCACTTTGTCGCTGTGAAAACTGTCAG
Source organism: Comamonadaceae bacterium (assembly GCA_947451285.1). GTDB lineage: Bacteria > Pseudomonadota > Gammaproteobacteria > Burkholderiales > Burkholderiaceae_C > Limnohabitans. The sequence continues at coordinate 712 of CANFYL010000076.1, read as the reverse complement.
CCTCATACACCACCATGTCCAGTGGCAAGCCCACCGACAAGTTGGATTTGAGGGTGGAATCCATCGACACCAAGGCACATTTGGCCGCCTCGTTGAGCGGGGTGTCGGGGTTCAACACCCGGTCGAGAACCGGCTTGCCGTATTTGGATTCGCCAATTTGGAAATACGGTGTTTCTGCTGTGGCTTCGATGAAGTTGCCCGGCGAGTAAACCTGGAACAAGCGCATGCCTTCGCCAGCAATTTGGCCGCCAAAAATCAGCGACACATTGAAGTCCACGCCGGCAGCATTCAGTGCAGCCGCATCGCGCTCGTGCACGCGCCGAATGGCCGAGCCCAGCACGCGCACCGCGTCAAACATGCTCTTGGCATTCCAAATCGTGATGGGTTCGCCCTCGGGCGTGTCTTGGAGTTGTTCGACTTGCAAAATCTCGCGCACCGACTGCGAGATCGACAAATTACCCGCCGACAAGAGCACCATGAAGCGGTCGCCTGGCTTTTCGTAGACGATCATTTTGCGGAACGTGCTGATTTGGTCCAGGCCCGCGTTGGTGCGCGAGTCGGACAAAAAGACCAAGCCAGCTTTGAGTTTGATGCCTACGCAATACGTCATGACAGTTTCTTGAGTTGATACAGGGCGTCCAGCGCATCGCGTGGACTCAGTTTGTCGGGGTCGATCTCGGCCAGTTTCGCATGCAGCAAGCTCGGGGCCGCT
>CANFYL010000075.1 GCA_947451285.1 Comamonadaceae bacterium | reverse complement strand
GGATGATGCCGCTGAAAAACGACGACGCTGCACCATTGGGTTTGCCCGGGCGCGTGGTGACGGTCATCAAGCGTGCGCTGCGGCCATCGATGATGCCTTTGCGGGTGTAGTCGGCCACCAGGTGTTCGCAGATGTGTTTGTGGATGCCGTACGAGGTTTGTGGCGTGCACAAGGTGTCGTCGTGCACCACATCGGGCAGGGGCACGGCGTCGTCCGGACCAAACACCGCGATAGAACTCGAGAACACCAGCCGTGTGGGCGCAGCCCCGGCTTGTTGCACGCGCGCGCGCAAGGCGTCGAGCAAGGCGCGTGTGCTGTCGAGGTTGGAGCGCAGGCCCAGGTCAAAGTCGGTTTCGCATTCGCCCGAGACCGCCGAAGCGAGGTGAAACACACCATCCATCGCTTCGTGTTGCAAGGCTTGGCAGTGGTCCAGCAGCGGGCCGGTTTTGACCCGCACGCGTGGGTCGGCCACCAAGTCGGCCTGAGGGGCGACTTGGTCGGCCAACACCAGCGCGGTGATGGGCTGTCCAGCCAGTTGGCCCCGAGCCAGCAAGGTGCGGGCAAGTCGGGTGCCCAAGAAACCGGCACCGCCGGTGATGAGTAAACGCATGGGATGTCTCCAGCAAATGTGAGGGTCAACGATCAGCCGCGTACAAACAGCGTGACCAGTTCGTCGGGGCCGACTTGGCGGCTCCAGTGGCCGTGGACGGTGGGGTCAAAGGTGGCGCCTGCGGGCAGCACATCGGCCGAATAAAAGTGCTGGCCCGGGCCAAAAATGCGCGAGCTGCCGTCTTGCAGGCCAATCTCCATCTGACCTTCCAGCACAAACAACCACTGCGGGTTTTCGGTGCAGTGAAATTCGCTGCGAAAGCCCACCGGGCTGCGGCGCAGCTGAAAGCCGCCGCTGGCCATGAGGGGCGACAAACGCGCCTGTGGCTTGCCTTCGCTCAGGCTCAAGGTGTCGGTGCGAAAGCGGGCGCGGCCATCGCTGTCGGTGAAGAGAATGGTTTTTTCAAAAGTGCTCATGGCGCCACTTTAGCGTGAGTGACAGCCGGGTCTGTGCGCTCGCGAGACAATGGCGTTTTTCTTACTAGGAAGCACACATCATGGGCCAAGTTGCGGTTGTCACAGGAGCGAGTTCAGGCATTGGCAAGGCATGCGCCTTGGCCTTGCTGCGTGAAGGTTGGGACGTGGTGCTGGTGGGGCGGCGGGTTGACGCTTTGCAAGCCACGGTTCAAGAAGCGGGTGCCAACGCCGAGCGCGCGCACGCCGTGCCGGCCGATGTGGGCCAAGAAGACTCGGTGGCGGCACTGTTTGACACTGTCCGCGAGCGCTTTGGCCGGATCGATTTGCTGTTCAACAACGCGGGCATCTTTTTGCCCAGCACCTTGCCGGGAGACATTTCGGCGGCCGATTGGCGCCGTGCGGTGGACATCAACTTCAACGGAGCGTTCTTTTGTTTGTCACACGCGTTCAAGCTCATGCAAACCCAAACCCCCCAGGGCGGGCGCATCATCAACAACGGCTCAATTTCATCGCATGCCCCACGTCCCGGTTCGATCCCCTACACCGCCACCAAACACGCCATCACCGGCTTGACCAAAGCGGCCGCGCTCGATGGCCGGGCCTTTGACATTGCCGTGGGCCAAATTGACATTGGCAACGTGGCCACCGACATGACCGAGCGCATGGCCAGTGGCGTGTTGCAGGCCGACGGCAGCGTGCGTCCTGAAGCGCGCATGGACATCTCGGCCGTGGTCGACACCTTCATGGCCATGGCGCGTTTGCCACTCACCGCCAATGTGTTGTTCATGACGGTCATGGCCACCAAGATGCCGTTTGTCGGTCGCGGTTGAAACCTGGCCGCAAGCTTGTACTTTTAAGATCTCTTTCTCCCTTATTTTTCTATTCTCATGAACGTCATTCGCTTCTCTGATTTGTGTGCCAGCGGCCAAGCCCGTGGCCAACGCGTGTTCATTCGCGCCGACCTCAACGTGCCGCAAGACGAGCACGGCGCCATCACCGAAGACACCCGTATTCGCGCGTCGGTGCCCTGCATTCAGATGGCCTTGGACGCGGGCGCTGCCGTGATGGTGACCAGTCATTTGGGCCGCCCCACCGAGGGTGAGTTCAAACCTGCCGACTCGTTGAGCCCCGTGGCCAAGCGTTTGGGCGAGTTGTTGGGTCGCGAGGTGCCCTTGGTGTCCAACTGGGTCGATGGCGTGCACCTGGCCCCGGGCCAATTGGTGGTGCTGGAGAACTGCCGCGTCAACACAGGCGAGAAAAAGAACGCGCCTGAGCTGGCCCACAAACTCGCCGCCTTGTGCGACATCTTTGTGCACGACGCGTTTGGCACCGCCCACCGCGCCGAAGGCACCACCTACGGCATTGCCCAGTTCGCCCCCATCGCCTGTGCGGGCCCCTTGTTGGCGGCAGAGATGGACGCCATCAGCCAAGCCTTGGCCAACCCTAAGCGCCCCTTGGCAGCCATCGTGGCGGGCAGCAAGGTGTCGACCAAACTCACCATCTTGAAAAGCTTGGCCAACAACGTGGACCAGCTCATTGTGGGCGGCGGCATTGCCAACACCTTCATGTTGGCGGCGGGCTTGAAGATTGGCAAAAGCTTGGCCGAGCCCGATTTGCTGGCCGAGGCCAAAGCCGTGATCGAGATCATGAAGGCCCGTGGCGCCGAAGTGCCGATCCCCACCGACGTGGTGTGCGCCAAAACCTTTGCCGCCGACGCGGTGGCCACGGTGAAGAAAGCCAACCAGGTGGCTGATGACGATTTGATTTTGGACATTGGCCCCGAGACCGCTGCTAAGTTGGCTGCACAACTCAAGGCCGCGGGGACCATCGTGTGGAACGGCCCGGTGGGCGTGTTTGAGTTTGCCGCGTTTGAAAACGGCACCAAGGTCATTGCGCACGCCATTGCCGAGTCCAGTGCCTTCAGCATTGCAGGCGGTGGCGACACCCTGGCCGCCATTGCCAAATACGGCATCGAAAAACAAGTGGGCTACATCTCCACGGGGGGTGGTGCTTTCCTGGAAGTGCTCGAAGGCAAGACCTTGCCTGCGTTTGAAATCTTGATGCAGCGCGCAGTCGGCTGAATGACGCTCACCAAGCGCAGGCGAAGCTGAACAGCTGTCGGCTCATCTTGTCTTGACTGACCGACATCCAGCTGCCACCGACCGGCAGTGATTTGATGGCCGGTCCATTGCCCATTTTGTTGGGGTGGCTGGTGGCGCTCAGGGTTTTGTATTTGCCCTCGGCGCAGTCGTACTCGATGTACGACTTGACCGATTGCTGGCCAGTGATGTCTGGGCTTTTCAAGTCGTAGACCACCCAGACGCGTCGGTTTTGGTTGATGCGAGCGATCGACGACGAGTCCACATATACCGTGGCCACTTCGTTTTGCGTGACGGTGACCCACATGGCCTGTGAAGCTGCAGAGGCCAGCACAAATAAAAACACAGCAAGACGTTTCATGGGTGTGGGGCAAGCATGAAAAAGCCCCGCAAATTCAAATGAGCTTGCGGGGCAGCGGGTGTTGGGCGTTCAGGCCGCTTTCAAGGCGCGGGGACTGGTGGCATTGCCTGCGTAGTCGGTCCAGCTGTCTTGCTTGAAGTCGTACAGCTTGCAGTCGCGCGCGGTTTGGAAATACCAACCCCAAGAGAAGGGCTGAACGATGATCCGCTCAGGCAGCAGCTCTTCGAGTTTGCTCTGAGCTTGCTTGAGTTTGTACAGGGGGATGCTCATGTCCAAGTGGTGCGCTGTGTGCTCCATGATGTGGTGCATCAAGGCGCCAATTTGCAGCGGGAAGGTCAGGTGTACTGTGGTGGACACGAAGGGTGAGGCCTTGGACCATCCGGTGCGCTCCTCATGCCAGGACACGTCCACATGGGTGTGGTGCACATACACCACAAAGCCAATCATGCTGACCCAAAAGAAGAAGGGCACCACAACGCCCATCAACAAAATGAACACAACAGATTGTTCGGTAGCCCAAGCGGCTCCCACCATAGCCGCGACCCAAAGTGCGCCAAAACTGGTGATCAGCAAACAGTCTTTCATGAAGATGGGACGGCGTGTGGGCATGTTCTTTTCGTTGGGAAACACCATCTTGTTCCACCAAATCTCGACCATGTAGTACAGGCCAGGTGCCCAGCCGCTGCGGTAAATACGGTCTTTGACGCGTGCCATCAACGGCAATGCAGCGTATTCCTCTGGGGTGTAAGGTGCCCAGACGAAGTCGAAGTTTTTGAGGTTGGTGTACCCATGGTGCACCACGTTGTGGCCAATGTCCCACAAGCTGTAGGCGGTCAAAGAAGGCAAAAAGGCAATGCGGCCCAACCATTTGTTGAGGTTGCGGTGGGGGGTGAGGCTTTGGTGGCAAGCGTCATGGCCCAAGATGAAAAGGCGGCCAATCACAAAGCCTGCGGCGCAGCCGCTCAAGAGCTTGGCCCACCAAGACTCAAACAACACGGTTCCAGCCATCAGCGCACCCCACAGCGCGTAGTCAACCACCAAGAGCACGATGGCCAGCAAGGTCGTGCGCTCAGCCAAAGGGATCAACCACTCGCGCATGACTTTGCGGTGTGGCATTGGCTCGTGAGGAAGAATAGGTTTTTGGGTCAGGTTCATGTTCAAAAATCTCAGGTCGTGGCCACAGCGGGCTGTCCAGTTCGAATCTTAGGCGAACGGTGTCACAGCGCACTGACATGCATCAATTGACAGGCAATTATCGCTTTTTACCTTCTAACGCATCTTTTTAGACACATGACCAAGGTTTGGTCGGGGTCAAGTGGCGTTTTGAGGCACTTTTAAACATGTGAGAATCAAGCGCATCAATTCCCAGGAGTCCTGTCATGACGCGCCGCGCCACCAAAATAGTTGCCACCCTAGGCCCAGCATCCAGCGACCCCGTCTTGTTGGAACAAATAATTCGGGCGGGCGTGGACGTGGTGCGCTTGAACTTCAGCCACGGCAAAGCCCAAGACCACATTGACCGAGCTCGCTTGGTGCGCGAGGCAGCGGTGCGTGCAGGTCGCGAAGTGGCCATCATGGCTGACTTACAGGGCCCCAAGATCCGCGTGGGCAAGTTTGCCGAAGGCAAGGTGATGCTGGAAAACGGTGCCAAATTTGTGCTCGACGCCTCGCGCACCGAATTGGGGGACTTGCAAGGCGTGGGTCTGGACTACAAAGAACTGCCCCGAGATGTCAAGCCCGGCGACCTGTTGTTGCTCAATGATGGTTTGATTGTCCTGACAGTAGAGGCCGTTAAAGCAGAGCAAGTACTCACAGTTGTGAAAACGGGCGGTGAGTTGTCCAACAACAAAGGCATCAACAAACAAGGCGGCGGCTTGACCGCGCCGGCCTTGACCGCCAAGGACATGGACGACATCAAGACCGCCATGAGTTTTCAGGCCGACTACATCGCGGTCAGCTTCCCTAAAAATGCGACAGACATGGAAATGGCCCGGCAACTGGCCAATGTGGCCGGTGCTGAATACAAACACAAGCCCGGCTTGATAGCCAAGATCGAGCGTGCTGAAGCGATTCCGCATCTTGAAGAGATCTTGCGCGCCAGCGACGGCATCATGGTGGCGCGTGGGGATTTGGCGGTGGAAGTGGGCAACGCCATTGTTCCGGCCTTACAAAAGCGCATGATCAAGTTGGCCCGTGAACACGACAAAGTAGTGATCACGGCCACCCAAATGATGGAGAGCATGATCACCAACCCCGTGCCCACTCGCGCCGAGGTGAGCGATGTGGCCAACGCGGTGCTCGATGGCACCGATGCCGTGATGCTCAGTGCTGAAACAGCGGCTGGTAAATTCCCGCTCGAAACCGTTCAAGAGATGGCCAAGATTTGCAGCGCGGCTGAAGGCGCTGAAGCGGTAGAACTCGATGGCGACTTCACCGGGCAAACCTTCACCCGCATTGACTACAGCATCGCCATGGGCGCCTTGTTCACGGCCCACCACATGGGTGCCAAGGCCATTGTGGCCTTGACCGAATCTGGCTCGACCGCTTTGTGGATGAGCCGTCACCGCATTCACATTCCGATTTACGCCCTGACCACCAAAGTAGCGGCGCAACGCAAGATGTCCTTGTTTCGCAATGTCAGTGCCTTGCTCATGGACACCAGCGCCGATCGCGACACGGCCTTGTTGCAAGCAGAGGCTCACCTCAAGTCGCGCGGCGACGTGGCCACGGGCGACGTGTACGCCATCACCTGTGGCGAGCCCATGGGCACGCCGGGGGGCACCAACATGCTCAAGATTTGCAAAGTCAGCTGACCCCCGTTGTCAGGCTGGCGCTAAACAGGGGCCTTTAAAATTGCCCCGATTGATACAGATTTAACTTCAAGGACTATTTCATATGGCACTCGTTTCGATGCGCGAACTTTTGGACCACGCGGCTGAGCAGGGTTACGGCATTCCAGCTTTCAACGTCAACAACTTGGAACAAGTCCAAGCCGTGATGGAAGCCGCCCAAGAAACCGGCTCACCCGTGATCTTGCAAGCCAGTGCAGGTGCGCGCAAATACGCCGGTGAGTCGTTCATCAAGCATTTGATCCAAGCTGCCACCGAAGCCTACCCCCACATACCCTTGGTCATGCACCAAGACCACGGCACCTCGCCCAAGATTTGCCAAGGCGCCCTCGAGCTGGGCTTTGGTTCGGTCATGATGGACGGCTCTTTGCGCGAAGACGGAAAAACCCCGGCTGACTTTGATTACAACGTGGCGGTGACCCAGCAGGTGGTGGCCATGGCCCACAAAATTGGCGCCACCGTGGAAGGTGAACTCGGCTGCTTGGGCTCGCTCGAAACCGGTGAAGCCGGTGAAGAAGACGGTGTCGGCGCGGTGGGCAAACTCGACCACAGCCAAATGCTGACCGACCCAGAAGAGGCTGCCCAATTCGTCCTAGCCACGCAACTGGATGCCTTGGCCATCGCCATTGGCACCAGCCACGGCGCTTACAAATTCAGCCGTCCCCCCACGGGCGACGTGCTGGCCATCAGCCGCGTCAAAGCCATCCATGCGCGCATTCCCAACACCCACTTGGTCATGCACGGCTCAAGCAGCGTGCCGCAAGACCTGTTGGCGTTGATCAACCACTACGGCGGCAAGATGAAAGAAACCTACGGCGTGCCGGTGGCAGAAATTCAAGAAGCCATCAAGCACGGCGTGCGCAAAATCAACATCGACACCGACATCCGTTTGGCCATGACCGGCGCGGTGCGCAAATTCCAAGCCGAGAACCCCGACAAGTTCGACATGCGCGAGTGGATGAAGCCCGCCCGCGAAGCCGCCAAAGCCATTTGCAAGCAGCGCTACATCGAGTTTGGCTGCGAGGGCCAAGGCAGCAAAATCAAAGGTGCCACGCTGGCCATCATGGCGGCCAAGTACGCCAAAGGCGAGTTGGCGCAATTGGTGAAGTAAGCCCGCTCAAGGGACCATCGCTTGCGATAATTCACAGGAATGGTTCTGCCAGCCCGTTGACGGTTCAGCGGGCTTTTTTATTGGAATAGCGACACACATGACTCCCGCTTTGCACACTTCGGCGTTGACCTCTTTGCCCCTGCTGGCGCGCGGCAAGGTGCGCGACAACTACGCTGTCGGTGATGACCGCATCTTGATGGTGGCGTCTGACCGCATCAGCGCGTTTGATGTGATCATGGGTGAGGCCATTCCTGGTAAAGGCGAATTGCTCACTCAAATGGCCTTGTTCTGGTTTGGCAAGCTCGGTCACATTTGTCCCAATCACCTCACCTGCGATGCGCCTGAGAGCGTTGTCAGCCCCGACGAGGTGGTGCAGGTGCAAGGCCGCTCCATGCTGGTCAAGCGTTTGAAACCCATCCCCGTGGAGGCCGTCGTGCGGGGCTACTTGGCCGGCAGCGGTTGGCAAGAGTACCAACAGTTCCAATCGGTGTGCGGCGTGCCTTTGCCCAAGGGCCTGAAGAATGCCAGCCAATTGCCCGAGCCCATCTTCACCCCTGCGGCGAAAGCCGCGGTGGGTGACCACGACGAGAACATCACCTTTGACCAAATGGTCGAAACCGTAGGCCGAAACTTGGCCGAAAAAATTCGCACCATCAGCATTGCTTTGTACGAGACCGCACGCGATGTGGCAGCAGCCAAAGGCATCATCATTGCCGACACCAAGTTTGAATTTGGTTTGGACGCCAACAGCAATTTGGTTCTGATGGACGAGGTGCTCACGCCCGACTCATCACGTTACTGGCCGGCTGACAGCTACCAAGAAGGCATCAACCCGCCCAGCTACGACAAGCAGTTTTTGCGCGACTGGCTCGAGACCGCCCAAGTGCAGGGCAAGCCTTGGAGCAAATCACCCCCGGCACCGCACTTGCCGCAAGAGGTGATTGCGCAAACTGCCGCCAAATACCAAGAGGCGTGGGAACGTCTGAAAGACTGAGCGCATGAGGGCCTTGGCCCTGAAACCGAGGGCGCTTCAGCCTCAGTTGAGCGCCATGCTGAGCTTGCGCCGATACCGCGACACCAACTCGGCCTGGGGGTCTTCTTGCACCGCGCCTTTGCCGGTGAGTTCAATGCCACCCGCAGTTTTGCCAAAAGACGCATCGTCCGCTTTGGGTTTGGGCGGCGTCATCAACTCCAAGATGGCCACATAGGTTTTGCGCGCCACATCCTCATTCCAGGTTTTGTCGCGCATGATGATTTCGAGCAACTCTTCCATCGCCGCTTCCATCTGACCCGCCGCCACCAGCACGCGGGCTTTGGCCAAGCGGGTGTCGAAGTCGCGTTTGTTTTGCGCAATCTGCGCGTCAAACTGGTCCAGTGTCCAAGCGCCACGCGCGTCGGTGCTGACAAACTGCAAGGCCTTCAACCAGTAGTTCAAGGCGTCAAAGCGCAGTTGCAGCGGGATCTGCACTAGCGTCGGCGCCAAGGCGGCTTGGGCCTCTTCCAAATCGCCCACGGCGATCAAGAGCTTGACAAAGTTGTAGCGTGCCTCGTCGTCGGCTGGGTTGAGCGTGAGGGCTTCTTGCAGTTTGGCCAACGCGGCGTCGGGGTCGCCGGCCAGCATCAGTTCTTGGGCGGCTTGGGTGTCGGCTTCAGCCGCCAACTCACCCTCGCTGGGCAGATGCTTGTCCAGAAATTCGCGCACCTTGCCTTCGGGCAACGCGCCCATGAAGCCGTCCACAGGGCGACCCCCCATCAGCAAAATACACGTTGGCAGGCTCTTGACGCCAAAAGCACTCGCCAGTTGCTGCTCGGTGTCGGCATTGACCTTGACCAGTTTGAAACGCCCGTCATAAGCGGTCTCCAGCTTTTCCAGAACGGGGCCGAGCGATTTGCAGGGGCCACACCAGTCGGCCCAAAAATCCACCAGCACAGGGGTGGTTTGTGAAGCCGCAATCACATCGGCTTCGAAATTCTCTATGGTCACATCGATCATGGGGGTCCCGTCTTAAAATTCGTCTTTCGCTCACACCAAGCCACATCATGACCCAGTGCCAAGTTGGCGTCGTCATGGGGTCCAATTCCGATTGGG
>CANFYL010000074.1 GCA_947451285.1 Comamonadaceae bacterium | reverse complement strand
GAAGCCATTGGCACCTTGGCAGGCGCTTTGCCTGCGCTGGGGATTGTGGCTTGCGTGTTGGGTGTGGTGAAGACCATGGGCGCGATTGACCAACCCCCTCCTGTGCTGGGTGCCCTGATCGGTGGCGCTCTGGTGGGTACCTTCTTGGGCGTGTTCTTGGCCTACGGTATTTTTGAACCCTTTGGCAGTCGCCTCAAGCAAATCATTGACGAAGATGGTGAGGTGCTCAACGTCGCCAAACAAATCATCATCGGCAACATGCATGGCTACCCAGTGCCCTTGATCATTGAAGCCGGGCGTGTGTGCATCAGCCACGACAACCAGCCCTCGTTTGGTGAAGTCTTTGATGCGCTGAGGAAATAATGGCTGACGAAAAAGACGAAGCAGCGGTTGCCGCTGAGGCCGCAGCAGCGGCCGAAGCTGCGGCGGCTGCTGAAAAAGAAGCGGCCGAAAAGGCTGCAGCCGAAGCAGCGCCCGCGCCCGTCATCATCATCAAGAAAATCATCGACGATGGCCACGGTGGTGCCCACGGCGGTGCTTGGAAAATCGCTTTGGCCGACATGATGACCGCCATGATGGCGTTCTTCTTGTTGATGTGGCTGTTGGGCGCGTCCAACGAAGACCAGCGCAAAAGCATTGCCGACTATTTCAAACCTACCTCACAAAGTTTGGTTGCCATTGGCCAACTGGCGGGCTCCAACGGTGTCTTGGGTGGCCGTTCGATCATTGACCCCGATGGCTTTCCTTTTGCCGCTAAACAAACCGCGCTGCTGGAGCGCTTGACCCCACGTTCTGAGGGCGGGCCCAACCCCAGCACCGACCCGGGCCAAGAAAACAACAACCCCTATTCAGACCCTGACAAACTCACGCCAGAGCAGAAAAAAGAAATCGCAGCCGCGCAAGAGAAAGCCGACTTTGACAAGCTTGAAAAAGAAATCGAACAAAAGCTGTCGGAAAACAAAAAACTCGGCGGCTTGAAAGACCAAGTCTCAGTCACCCGTGACAAACAGGGTTTGCGCATTGAGATCATCGACAAAGCCGACTTCGCCATGTTCCCCAGCGGTGGCATGAGCATGCAGGGCAAGGCCTCGAGCTTGATCTCGGAAATTGCGGCTTCTTTGGCTGAAATGCCCAACAAGATTGCCATCCGAGGTCACACCGACAGTGTGCCCTTTCAAAACAAAGAAGGCCGCAACAACTGGTCGCTCTCCGCTGACCGCGCAGAAGTTACACGCGCCTTGTTAGAGAAAAGTGGCATCAAAGAAAGTCGCTTCGCCCGCATCGAAGGTGTGGCCGATACCGACCCCTTCAATCCCAAAGACCCACGCGATCCACGCAATCGGCGCATGAGCATCACCGTGCTCTACAACGATCAGGACTGATGGTTTAGGCCGAACGCAATTCGTACTTGTTGATTTTTTCAATCAAGGTGGTGCGTTGCAGGTTCAGCAACTTGGCGGTGCGTGAGACATTGCCCGAGTTGCGGTCCAAGGCTTGCTCAATGATGCTGCGCTCGATCTGGGCCATACGCTCCTTGAGCGACATGCCCTCAGGGGGCAAGTGCGGCATGCCCTGAGCCAGCATGATGATGCTCTCTATCTCGTTGTCCTCGGGCTCCGGCTGGTCTTGCATTTCGGCCAAGACCTCGGGCGGTGGCGTCATCTCGAGTTTGGCCAGCAATGGCGCTTTGGCTTGGAGTTCAGCTTGCGCGCTGATCAACCCCTTGGGCAGCAAGGTGGGGGGAATGGCACGCAAGTCCAATTCCTGCCCTGCATACAGGGTGCTGAAACGGTCCACCAAGTTGGAGAGTTCGCGCACATTGCCAGGCCAAGGGTACTTTTGCAAAGCCAACATGAAGTCAGGTTTGAAGCGAATGGGAGGCTGTCCAAAGTTGACAAACTTCTGCGCGAAAAAGACCAACAATTCGGCCACATCGGCGGGTCGCTCGCGCAAAGGCGGCGTCACCATGGGCAATACATTCAAACGATAGTACAAATCTTCGCGAAACCGACCCGCAGAAATTTCTGTCTCTAAATCGCGATGTGTTGCGGCAATGACACGCACGTCCACCTGCACCTGTCGGGTTCCGCCAATCGGGTCCACCGTGCGCTCTTGCAACACGCGCAGCAATTTGACCTGCATGTCCAACGACATGTCACCAATTTCATCTAAAAAAATCGTGCCGCCATGGGCTAATTCGAAGCGGCCAATGCGGTCTGCCACCGCACCGGTGAAGGCACCTTTGCGATGTCCAAAAAGTTCACTTTCGAGTAGATCTTTTGGGATTGCAGCGCAATTGATAGGTACAAAGTTCGCGCCGCAACGGTTCGATTGATCGTGTAACAAGCGCGCCAGCAGCTCTTTGCCGGTCCCACTTTCACCGGTGATCATGACGGTTGCATTGGAGTTGGCCATGGTCGCGACCAAGCCACGCAAAGCTTGTGCAGACTCGCTCGAGCCAATGAAATGGGGCAGGGGGTTCATGTCAAAAATTCCTACACTGCATTGTCTGAATGTTCGTTTTTTGCACAAGACAGAAAAAGTATTCATCTGTGCGCTTTGTTAAAGATGCCTTGCTTGGTGCCGAATCGTTTGGGAGACCCAATCAAGGACAACGACATGAAACGCTTCTTCTCTTTCACGCTGATTGCGGCAGCTTTGCAACTTGGCGGATGTTCGTACTTAAAGTTCAACCACGAGCATGAATGGAAAGGTGACGCTGCGTCGCCAGCCGACCGCAAGATGTCTGAGCCTGCGTCCATGATCACACCCATGTCAGAAAAGCGTGAAACGCTCATGGCCACGGGTTACGCAGTCATCAGCATTCAAAACCACCGCAATCCCGCGCAGCAGCGCTTGTTGGCAATTCGTGCCTCCAAGCTCGACGCTTACCGCGCCTTGACTGAACAGGTCTATGGCCAGCAACTCGACGCCAGCACCACCGTGGCCGATATGACCGTCATGAGTGACACCTTCCGCGCCCGTGTCGAAGGCGTGGTCTATGGCGCTGTCTTGGTCAGCATCACCCCCGTTGGCGACGATACCTACGAAACCACCATGTCTTTGGACCGCAACCTGGTCAACGACTTGCGCGCCTTGTACATCGCGCACCTCAACAGCCGTCGCCGTTGAGCGCTGAATCCAAGCTCGTTGCCATGACACACCTCCCTGCCCCTCGCCTCAGCTGGTCACGTGCTTTGCGTGCCGGTTTGCTGACCCTGTGCTGCCTCCCTGGCGCCTTGTTGGCGGCCGATTTAACCCCAGAGCAGCGCTTGCAAGCGATTCGCCAAGCTTTGGTGGAGGCTGCCATGAAAAGCAACACCCGCGTCAGCGCCACCAGCTGGATGGACACCAACGGTGCTTTGCGTGAATACAACCGCTTTTCATCCGAAATTAAAGTGAGCGACTTACAAGTCACGCGCTACGGTCGCGACGAGGCCCAAGAGCCCCAAGCCGAAGTGATGGCTGTCGCAGCAGAAGTGCTTGAGCCGACCCGCTGCAGTGCGCCACAGGCCAAAGCCCCGCTGATGCATGTCATGACGCTGTCTGTGGAGTTATCGTCCAGCCTGAGTCACGCGCAACGCTATCCAGCCCAACAAGTTGGCTTTTTGGCACGTCAACGCTTGTTGCAGGCATCGACAAAATCCCATCACTGGCGCTTGATGACCGACCCGGTCTACACCCGCACTTATGAGCGCATGAGCTACGGCCATGGCGAAGAACATGTGCAGTGGCACATGCAAGTCACTGTGTCGCCCCCCCCTTTGGGTTTGACCACCGATGAATCTGCCGCATTCACCTTGCACTGGCACGTCCGCGCACCCGGGCAAATGCATGCCTTCTTCAGCGGGCAAGAGGTGGTCATGGGTTCGCCGCCAGCCTTGGCTGTGACGACACCCAAGCTGGATCACGAGTTACGTGACGCCATTGAAAATTCCGTGGCTCGCCTGGGCAAAGCCTTGGATATTCAACTCTCGTGCGACCCCTCCAGCATGGAAGTCACACAAAACGACGCTGGACGACTGATCGTCAACGCCGGTGGTCGTGCCGGACTGCGTGTGGGCGATAAGCTCATGCTGTCAGACGCCCGTGTCTTGCCCAGGCATGCGCTGGAAGCCGGCGCACTTGACGCCGCGGTACTGGCCGAAGTCAAATCGGTCAGCCCCTACCAAGCTGAACTCAAGCAAGTGGCAGGGCGTACACCAAAATTCCAAGGTGCGTGGGTGGCATGGCCCTACACCTATTGATGAACATTCGATTGGAAAACTTCATGACTTTGACTGTTCTCTCCCGTCTTGGCTTGCTGGGTGCCTGTGTGGCTTGCACCTGCTTGGCCCTGCCTGCTGCCGCCCAATCTAAGACCTACCAAGTCAAATCAGGCGATACCGTGGACTACGTGATTCGCCAAACCATGGCAGACAGTCCCATCAAGCCGACCATCTTGCGTCAGGTATTGATGTCACAAAACCCCGAGGCCTTCACCAAGTCCACGCCTCGCGTATTAATTGCAGGTGCTGTGCTCCGAGTGCCTAGCACCGAAGACGTATTGCGCCAATACCTCACGGGTAAAACGGCCGATACGGCAACAGCACCAGCCAAGTCCGGTGGCTACACCACCGCCGACATCAACATGAACGAGCGCAAAAACTGGGTGCGCTACCCCTGACATGGCCATCCTCGGGCCCGAGGGCGTCCATCAAATTGCGCGCATATCTCCGGTTCACCTGGAGATGCGGCAAATCTATGTGGAAGCACCCGTGGCACGCCACTTGGGGCTGCATGACGGCCAAGTGGTGCAAGCCGTCGCCGCTTTGCGCCAAGACCAGCTCAAGCTGGTCCTCAACGAGCATGTGTTCAATCTGCCCTTGTCACCCTACATCAAAGAGGGTGACATGGTGCAACTGCGCGCTCAGTTGTTGCCCACGGGTCAATGGGCCTTGCAGTTGTTGCACTCGGGCAGCTTTGCTGGCCACGACCCGCTGACCCCTGCAGCAGCCCCTTCGCGCCTGAACACCTTGTTGTTTCAACCCGAGGGCTTTGCCAATTGGCTCAATTTGTTGCGCCCGGGCGTGCTCGAAGCCATGCTGCCGGCGGGCGAAAGTCAATCCTTGTTAGAACGTTTTTTGGGCCAGCGTCTGAGCATGGCCAGTTTGCAAGGCGCTACTTTGAAACGCTGGGTGCTCAAACACACCAAATCAGGCGAGGCCAACTTGGCTGAAGGTGTGCCGTTGGACGATGATCCCAAAGCTTTGCTGCGTTTGCTCATGAATGCCCGTGCAACAGAGGAATCCCAAGAAGCAAGTGCTAACCAAGAAACCCTGCAGCATGCGCTTGACGAGTTGGAGGGCTCCCAACTCAAGGCCTTGCAAGACCTGCATAAAGGCGATTTGAACTTCAGCATGGTCATTCCCTTCAGCGATGCTGACCCGATTGAGCTGCAGTTTGAGCGCCAAGGCAATAAACCAGGGCAGCCCAAAAACCCGTTGGTGGTCAACATACATACCGTCAGTCAAAGCCTGGGCGAGGTGTGGCTCAAAACCACCATCCGTCAAGATGCCCAAGTCGACTTGACCATGTGGGCGCTCAAACCCGAGGTGGCTTCCTTGGCCCGTTTCAATGCCAGTGAACTGACGTATGAATTGGAGTTTGCGGGTTTGGTCATGGGCAGCTTTCAGGTCTTCAATGCCCGTCGTCCCGACAGCAAACCGCAGCGCGAAGCCGTCAACCACGGCGCGCTTGTCGACACCCGGGTTTAAGACTTCAAGCCATCATGAACCACAAGCCCTACACAGAAGCCGTGGCCCTGGAATACGGGCGCAACAAAACCCCGGTGGTCAGCGCCAAGGGTGATGGCGAATTGGCACAACGCATCGTGCAAGAAGCTAAACGTCAGGGGGTATATGTCACCGAAGACCCCCGCTTGTTGGCCATGCTGAGTCGGCTCGATGTGGGACAAGAAATCCCGCCAGATATGTTCAATGCGGTCGCCGTGATCTTGGCTTGGGTTTACTGGCTCAAGGGCATGCAACCCGGGGATGAAAAGTCGCGCGATCAGGCGTCGCTGTAGCCACGCCCGCGGCGAATGCGCGACAACTTTCCGAGTCGGTCATAAATTTCGATCGAACTGGTGGGGTCTTCAACTTGAAGACTTTGCAAAGCACCACGGATGGCTTCGATCTTTCGGTGAATCAACACCTCATTGCGGCGGTGTAAATCGCGGCAATGCATCATTTGCGATTTGAAACCGTCCCACTCGGGGCCCAAAGCATCTGCGGACTCGGGGCCTTCAATGCCTGCGAGTCGGGTCAGCTCTTGCAAGAGCGAATTTTTGCTGCTTTGGGTGGCCTCAAAGGCATCCAAATTTTGCGCTTTCAACTGATCAAACTCAGCCTCTAGCAATTGCTCTAGCGAGCCAGCCTTGGCCAAGGCTGTCGACAAATTGTCGTCCAGCGCTTGAGCCGTTGTGCTGCTTGTCATGTCCGGTCAGAAACCGGTCAGTTGGTGATCATTTTTTCCAACGACACAAAGCTCTCGGCAATGCGTCGTGGATTGATCGGGTAGTTGCCCTCTTTAATGGCCTGCTTGATGGCATCGACCTTGGCGCGGTCAAAGTCGGGCTCGGCCATGACCTTTTGGGCTACGTTGCTCAAGCTCACTTTGTCTGCTCCGGCTTTTGCTTTTTCCAGCGGTTGAGAGGGCTTGCCTTCTTGCGCCTGCGCGGCAGAAGAGCTCTTTTTGTCGACCTTCTCGATGGCGCTGCGCATTGCAGCGTTCGACTGGGCCATCCGTCCATAGTTCGAAATAGCGTCACTCATGATGATTTCTCTTTCTTTAACCCTGAAGGGTCAAAACTTTTCCACAACACCTCAATCGACCTCAAATTCTAGAACTTGAGGAACTTTTTTGATTTATTTTTATACCTAACACTTTTTACCTCAATCGTGCAGCATTGGGGCCCGTGACGATGCCTGTTAATGATCGACCCGACTCGCTGTTTTTCAAGCGAATTTGTTCACCCAAGCCCCCATCTTGCAAAGATTCTGCCCGCATGGTGATCACAAAGCCCTGGCCTTGCCCGGCGGTCACTTGGACTTCTTGCCCACGCTTGATCAACACCGCATTTTTGAGGTCATAAGTTCTCAATGGCGTGTTGGGCGTCAAGTCGCGCACCAACTCCATGTTCATCAGCAACTTGCTGTCCACAATCAATTGGTTCTCCATGCCCGCGGCGGGCATCTCTGCCTCGCTGAACATCGCTGGCGTGAGCACCGTGCCACGTTTGAGCAATTCTTTGGACACCAACACTTTGTGCAAGGCCGGCGCGACAGGACCCTGGCGTGTCACCACCGCAGGCGCTGAGCCCTGGTTCAAGGTGATAAAGAGTTGCCACATCGGTTGGGCGCAGCGCACGCGCACTGACGCTTGGTTGGGAAACGGCTGGTCAAACTGCAGGTTTTGTTGACAGCTTTGCACCGTGATGCGACTGTCCAAGGGCGCCACATGCAAGACCTTTCCTTGAAAAGCAGGGGAGCTGGCTGCCCATTGCAGCGCTTGTTGCTGCAAGACTTCAAAACTGCTGGCTGGCACCGCGGCAGAGCCCGAAAGGCCAGACGGGGCGGGGCTTGCAGCGGCACTCAGCTGCCACGCCAAGCCAAGCATCCACCCGCAGCGCCAAACCCAAGAGGTGGGGCGACTGTCGGAATTTCTTAGGCACAGCATTTGCATGTTCGTTTGTATCAGGTGTTGGTTTTTTTGACTTTTTGGTCAGACCTACACCCAAATGCAAGAACGAGACCAGCTTTTGAAAACCGATCCACCGAGAGGCCATCCATGCGTTTTGAACCGCCTATGACCCCCACGGTCACCAGCACCGATGCCTCTGGCTTTCCGCAGCTTGTGCGCAGTCCCTTGGCCTTTGCGCGATCAGCGCCGGCCTTCACGCGCGCGCTCGCGGCAGCGCAAGTGCAACCCGGTGGTGAATTGGTGGTGCCTGCCAACTTGTCGGCCAGTTTGTCTGGCTCTTTGGCGCCGGCGTCTAGCGTGGCACCTTGGAGCGCTTCGGTACAAGGGGGCCAAACCTTGTCTGGCATCGTGCGCGAACAAATGGCCCAACGTGGCGTCAACATCTCCAACAACGAAGCCATGCGCTTGGCGCAAACCGTGGCGCGTGCCAACAACATCAGCAACCCCAACTTGATTCACCCTGGCCAAAGTCTGAACTTAGACAGCCTTAACCTCACACTGCTGCAGGCCCAGTCGGCCAACAAAGCCATTGCTGCGAACAGCACAAGCGTCAACAGCAATCCGAATCCAAGCGCCCCCTCGGCCTTGTCGGGTACAGCCCAAGTTCAGCTCTTGTCGCGCGTCGACCGCAGCAACAACCCGGTGTTGGAGAAAACCATCGACCGAGCGATTGAAAAAGGCTTTATTCCCGCACAAGACAAGCAAGCCGTGATGAACAAAATCGTTCAGTTGTCTGAGCAGCACCGTTTTGCGCCTGATGACTTTGCCCGTTTGACCTTGATGGAAAGCGATGGCATGAACCCCAAAGCCAGCAACAGCAGTTGTCACGGCATCATCCAGTTTTGTGATGGACCCGACCGAGGCGCTGCCAGCGCCGGCTTTGGCAGCAACCCCAAAGCGATCTTGGGCCACAGCGTGCTCAAGCAACTCGACATGGTGGGTAAATACTTTGAAGACACAGGTCTGAAAAATTTTGGCCCAGTGGGGCTAGACGATTTGTACTTGACCGTGCTCACCCCCGCCGCGCGCAACGAAACCCGACCTAACGTGGCCTTGAATATTCCAGGCAAACAAGCGGCCTACTTGCATGTCAATCGCGACACACGTGCGCCCATCACCCGCAACTCCATCTTGGCGGGCTTGCATCAAAACGCCAACGAACGCTTGGGCACGGAAGTGGCACAGCGCATGCCCATGCAGGCCGTGCGTCTGAGTGCTTATGCAGCCCAAGCTGCGGTGAGCGAAGTGCGCTGAGCGCGCACAGCCTCTCGCAAGGGTGGGGCGCTTGCGCCCCTTTGCCGCTTCAGACGCAAGCGGCAATGCAGCGGCAAGAAATTGCCGCAAACAGCGTCAAAAAGACTTGGCACATCTCTTGCACCAATCGACACGAGGCCTCACAACTTGAGGCCGGGTGTCAATGAATTGGAGTCAATCCTGATTGGAGTTATGCGATGGATGTTTTTTCAAACGCATTTGGAATACATGAAAGAGCGCTGGGTGTGCGAAGCCAGCGTATGGAAGTGTTGGCGCGCAACATCGCCAACGCCGACACGCCCAACTACAAAGCGCAAGACGTTGACTTCAAGGCCATGCTCAAAGAAGTCAAGACCGAGTACTTGACCGCCACCAACGAAAAACATTTCGCAGGCATTCAAGAAGCACCCGACAACGGCATGCGCTACCGCACGCCTTTCAACAGCTCATTCGACGGCAACACCGTTGAGATGAACGTCGAACAAGCCCAATACGGTAAGGCAGCCACGGATTACCAGGCCACCTTGCAATTTTTACAAAACCGCATCGGCGGTCTGCGCAAAGCCATGCGCGGGGAGTGATGAACCAT
>CANFYL010000073.1 GCA_947451285.1 Comamonadaceae bacterium | reverse complement strand
CCAACGCTCCACCGCTTGGGCATTCAAGCGTTTGAGCCGATCTTGATCGAAGGCAAAGCCATTCAGTTGCACCCCCTCGTTTGCTCGGCCTTCAACGCCGACTTCGACGGTGACCAAATGGCCGTTCACGTGCCTTTGTCTGTGGAAGCGCAGATGGAAGCCCGTACCTTGATGCTGGCTTCGAATAACATCTTGTTTCCCGCCAACGGCGAACCCTCCATCGTGCCGTCGCAAGACGTGGTGTTGGGCTTGTACTACGCCACCCGCGACCGCATCAACGGCAAAGGCGAAGGTTTGGTTTTTGCCAACGTCGGTGAAGTGCAGCGTGCACTGGACGCAGGCGTGGCTGAACTGACCGCAAAAGTCAGCGTGCGCATGACCGAGTGGACGCCCGACAAAGAAACGGGCGAATTCGTGGCTTCAACCAGCTTGGTGGAAACCACCGTCGGCCGCGCCCTGTTGTCAGAAATCTTGCCCAAGGGCTTGGCTTTCTCCAACATCAACAAGGCCTTGAAGAAGAAAGAAATTTCCAAGCTCATCAATGCTTCATTCCGCAAGTGCGGTTTGAAAGAAACCGTGGTGTTTGCCGACAAGCTGTTGCAAAACGGTTTCCGTTTGGCCACCCGTGCAGGTATTTCGATCGCCATCGACGACATGTTGGTGCCGACCGAAAAACACGCCATCATTGAAGCGTCTGAAAAAGAAGTCAAAGACATCGAGCAGCAATATGTGTCGGGTCTGGTCACTTCTGGCGAGCGCTACAACAAAGTGGTGGACATCTGGGGCAAGGCGGGTGACGCTGTGTCCAAGGTGATGATGGACCAGCTGCGCAAAGAAAAAACCATTGACCGTCACGGCAAAGAAGTCGAGCAAGAGTCCTTCAACTCCATCTACATGATGGCGGACTCGGGCGCTCGTGGCTCTGCCGCTCAGATCCGTCAGTTGGCCGGTATGCGCGGTTTGATGGCCAAGCCAGACGGCTCGATCATCGAGACCCCCATCACGGCGAACTTCCGTGAAGGCCTCAACGTGTTGCAGTACTTCATCTCCACACACGGTGCGCGTAAAGGCTTGGCCGACACGGCCTTGAAGACGGCCAACTCAGGCTACCTGACCCGTCGTTTGGTGGATGTGACCCAAGACTTGGTGGTGACCGAGTTGGATTGCGGCACCTCCAATGGTCAACTCATGCGCGCGATTGTTGAAGGCGGTGAAGTGATCGAGTCCTTGCGTGACCGTATCTTGGGCCGCACCGCGGCAGAAGATGTGGTGCATCCCGAAACCCGCGCAGTGCTGGCCAAGGCGGGTGAGATGCTGGACGAGGACATGATCGACGTTTTCGAAGCCGAAGGTGTGGACGAAGTGAAAGTGCGCACAGCACTCAACTGTGAAACACGCTTTGGTTTATGCGCCAAGTGCTACGGCCGTGACTTGGGTCGCGGTGGTCTGGTCAACAACGGTGAGGCCGTGGGTGTGATTGCTGCGCAGTCCATCGGTGAACCTGGTACCCAGCTGACCATGCGTACCTTCCACATCGGTGGTGCTGCATCGCGTGCAGCCATCGCTTCGAGCGTAGAAGCCAAGTCCAATGGTGTGATCGGGTTCAACGCCACGATGCGCTATGTGACCAACAGCAAAGGTGAGTTGGTGGTGATTTCTCGCTCTGGCGAAATCATCATCCATGACGAGCATGGTCGTGAGCGAGAGCGTCACAAAGTGCCTTATGGCGCGATTTTGTCGGTCAAGCCCGATCAGACGCTCAAAGCTGGCGTGATCTTGGCCAACTGGGATCCTTTGACTCGACCCATCATCACCGAATTCGCCGGTAAGGTTCAATTCGAGAACGTGGAAGAAGGTCTGACGGTTGCTAAGCAAGTGGATGAGGTGACCGGTTTGTCCACCCTGGTGGTGATCGATCCCAAGCGTCGCGGCTCCACCAAGGTCGTGCGTCCACAGGTCAAGCTGATCGATGCCGCTGGCAAAGAAGTCAAGATTCCGGGCACCGACCACGCCGTGACGATTGGCTTCCAAATCGGCGCGCTGATTCAGGTGCGTGATGGTCAAGATGTGGGCCCAGGCGAAGTGCTGGCCCGTATCCCTGTCGAAGGTCAAAAGACCCGCGACATCACCGGCGGTTTGCCACGTGTGGCTGAGTTGTTTGAAGCCCGTAGCCCGAAAGACAAGGGCATGTTGGCCGAGATGACCGGTACCGTGTCGTTCGGTAAAGAGACCAAAGGGAAGGTTCGTTTGCAGATCACCGACCCAGAAGGCAAAGTGTGGGACGAGCTCATTCCGAAAGAGAAGAACATCTTGGTCCACGAAGGCCAAGTGGTCAACAAGGGCGAGAGCGTGGTGGACGGCCCAGCCGATCCACAAGACATCTTGCGTTTGCTTGGCATGGAAGAGCTGGCCCGTTACATCGTTGACGAAGTACAAGACGTGTACCGCTTGCAAGGCGTGAAGATCAACGACAAGCACATCGAAGTGATCGTGCGTCAGATGCTGCGCCGTGTGGTGGTCGAGAGCGTGGGCGACTCCAACTACATTGCTGGCGAGCAGGTGGAGCGCTCTGAAATTCTCAACACCAATGAAGCGCTGCAGAAAGACGGCAAGATCCCTGCGACCTACACCAACTTGCTGTTGGGTATCACCAAGGCATCGTTGTCGACCGACTCGTTCATCTCCGCGGCTTCCTTCCAGGAAACCACCCGCGTGTTGACTGAAGCGGCCATCATGGGCAAGCGCGACGAGTTGCGTGGTTTGAAGGAGAACGTCATTGTGGGCCGCCTGATTCCTGCAGGTACCGGCATGGCGTATCACAAAGCACGCAAAGTCAAAGACGCCATGGACGACGCAGAGCGTCGTGCCATTGCCGAAGCCGAAGAGGCTGAGTTGGCTCAAGCCTCAGGCGAGGCTCACGTCGACGAAGGCGCGGGCGAAGAAGCGTAAAGCGTCCCACAACAAAGGCCCTCACGGGCCTTTGTTGTTGATGGGCCTAGACTGCAATGAAGAAATGAGGCGCGCACATGGTGGATGCATGGTGGTTCTGGATGCTGCTGGCCGTTTTGGTATTTTGGGCTGTCGGCGCTTACCAACGCTTGGTCGGTTTGCGCACGGCAGCCATTCGCCAATTCGCTGTTCTGGAAGAGTTGATGTTGCGCTACCAAGGCCTGGTGCAAAACGCCACCACAGCGGCGGTCACCTCCCCCTCGGGTTGGCACACAGCGGTCCCCCCCGAATTAGGTGCGAGCCATTGGACGCGTCTGCAAGTGGCCGCGAATTTGTCGGCCATGGCACTGGCACGCATGCAAGAGCATCCCTTAGAACCCACCTCGTCCATCGCTTTGGTTGCCACCAGCCGCGACTTGCAAGATGCATGGGGCGCATTGACACATCCCGATGTGTACTATGTCAGCGTGCCCGATGAGCTGACGCAACGGTGGGCCGAGTTGAGCATCTCCATCCAGCCCGACGTGCAACGCTTCAACCAAGCGGTTCAGAATTACAACGATGCAATTGCTTTGTTTCCGGCCAATTTATTAGCTCAGGCATTCAAGTACAAGCCCGGACGAAAGCTCGAATGACGGTTGGATTTGGCGCATCGGTGCCGCTTTGGCAGCAGTTGCAAGCGGTCTCTCAAGCCTTGGTCGCGGTGCGACGCGGTGCCTCCGGCACAGCCGCCTTAGAGGCGGTTGCAGTAGGGTTGCGTCCTGGCGTGCAGGCCTTGCTATTTCAGGTGTTGCGCCAACTCGGGCGTGCTCAAGCACTTCGCGCCAAGTTGGTCACGCGAAACCCTGCGCCTTTGCCTGACGCATTGCTCTGTACCGCCTTGGCATTGGCTTGGGACGAACAACAGGCCCCTTACGAGCCGCACACCTTAGTCAACCAAGCCGTAGAAGCAGCCAAAAAAACCAGAACGTTGCAAGGCCAAGCCAACTTTTTGAACGCATGCTTGAGGCGATTTTTGCGTGAGCGTGATGCCTTGGTGCTGGCAACAGACGTCGATCTGCAAGCGCAGTGGAACCATCCGTTGTGGTGGATACAACGGGTGCAACAAGACCACCCGCAACACTGGCAAGACATTTTGCAGGCCAACAATCTGGCCGCGCCCATGACCTTGCGTGTCAACACACCAAGCATCTCACGCGACGACCTGCTAGCGCGCTGGCAACAAGCTGGCCTCGACGCAGAAGTGGTCGGGCTCCAGGGCTTGGTGTTGGCACAAGGGCGTGCTGTGCGCGAGATACCAGGGTTTGAGGAAGGTCTGTGCTCGGTGCAAGACGCGGCGGCTCAGTGTGCGGCCCAACTGCTGCTCACAGGGTTAAGGCGTGGCGACAAAGGCGTGCGAATTTTGGATGCCTGTGCTGCTCCGGGGGGTAAGACGGCCCACTTGCTGGAAATGACTGATGCAGCAGACGAGGTCGTGGCCTTAGACATTGACGCACAGCGTTGCGAACGAATCACCCAAAACCTCCAGCGCCTGGGGCGCCATGCTGAAGTGTTGGTTGCCGATGCGGGTAAGCCCAAAACTTGGTGGAATGGGCAGTTGTTTGACGCCGTCCTTTTGGATGCACCTTGTACGGCTTCGGGCATTGTGCGGCGGCACCCAGACATCCGTTGGTTGCGTCGTGAGACAGACATTGCGCAGCTCGCAGCCATTCAAAAACAGTTGCTCCAGACCTTGTGGCCACTGGTGCGTCCTGGTGGACGTTTGTTGTATTGCACCTGCTCTGTTTTCAAGGCGGAGGGGGACGAGCAGGTGAAAACGTTTGTTGAACACAACACTGACGCCTTGTTGGCCCCCTCTCTCGGGCATTTAAGGCCACAAACTATGCGCGTAGCCCCTGCGCTGGCTGACAATCTGCCGGGTGACCACGATGGCTTTTATTTCGCACTGTTGGAAAAAAAATTGGCGCATTGAGACGATCAAGTGTTTTGCCGCGTCCGCATGGCGCGCGTTGTTCCTCGCATTGACCTTATGTTTGGATCCGATCAACGCGCAAGCCATCACGCCAGTTGAATTGCAAGGCCTAAAGATCGAACGCATTGAGCAAGGTGTGTATCTAACCGCGAATCTTCAATTTGAAATGCCTACGTTGCTCGAGGACGCCATGCTCAAAGGCGTGTCCTTGTATTTTGTGACTGAGGTCGACATCGTGCGTGAGCGGTGGTATTTTTATGACAAGAATGTGGCGCATATTGAGCGCCACGTGCGTTTGAGCTACATGCCCTTAACTCGCCGCTGGCGAGTGAGCGTCTCCCCGCAGCCCTTTAGCGCAGGAGGGCTTGGTATGAATATGGGGCAAAGTTATGACAGCCTTGAAGATGCCTTGGTCTCTGTGCGCCGCTTGGTGCAATGGCGCGTGGCCAATGCCGCTGACCTAGATGCAGACTCAAAACAAAACATTGAGCTGAGTTTTCGTTTGGATTTGACCCAGCTTCCACGACCCCTGCAAATGGGGGCGGCTGGACAAAGTGACTGGAACATCAACCTGAATAGAAAACAGCGACTTGTGATGGTGTCGGCGCCATGAAAATCCACGCACCAGAGGGGGTGAAGTTAAAGCCGCATCAGATGCGGTGGCTGGTCGTGATCAGTGCCGCAGTGGTCTTAGGTTTGGGATTGGTGCTGTTATTTTTACTAACCCAAGCCAGCGACAACCGACAGCTCTATGAGCGCAACTATCAGCAACTCTTTGTCCTCAATGTGGTGGTGGCGACCTTGTTGATGCTGGTGATTGTCTGGCTTTCCTTGCGGTTGATGCTGCGTTTGCGGCAGGGAAAATTTGGCAGCCGACTGCTGCTCAAAATCGCAGCCACCTTTGCCTTGGTGGGCTTGCTGCCGGGTTTGCTGATTTACAGCGTGTCGTATCAATTTGTATCGCGTTCGATTGAGAGTTGGTTTGATGTCAAGGTGGAGGGCGCGCTAGATGCGGGTCTGAGCTTGGGACGTTCGACCCTCGATAACTTAGCCAATGATTTAGGTCAGAAAACACGCGTAGCTTCGGCACAAATCATGGACCTGCCAGACGCATCGGTCGGCTTGACGCTAGAGCGACTGCGCGACCAATTGAGTGCAGACGATGTGATTGTTTGGAACACCGCAGGGCAAGCGTTGGCCAGCGCTGGCACTTCACGCTTTACCATCAACCCAGAGCGACCTGCGGCCTCCTTACTCAAGCAAGTCAAAAACCAGGGCTGGGTGACATCGGTCGATGGCTTGGAAGAGGCTCAGCTCAAAGGCAATTCACAGGCCAAAATTCGTGCGCTGGCTTTGATCCCAGCTTCAGGTTTGGGCTTGTTGGTGGAGCCTCGCCTTCTACAAGTAACCAAGGCTATCCCGCCTTCGTTGGTGGGCAATGCCTTGGCGGTGGAGGCTGCCTATCGCGAGTACCAAGAACTTGCTTTGGGGCGTGATGGTCTGCGCAGCATGTACATCGGCACTTTGACCCTCAGTTTATTCCTGGCCGTCTTTGGTGCGGTGTTGTTGGCCGTTTTGCTGGGCAATCAATTGGCCAAGCCATTGCTTTTGTTGGCACAAGGCGTGCGCGATGTGGCAGCAGGTGACTTGAGTCCTAAACCCGCCTTGCAAGGGCGAGACGAATTAGGTGGCTTAACCCGCTCATTTGCGCAAATGACCCAGCAACTCTCAGACGCACGGGCCGCGGTTGACAGAAGCATGGGCCAGGTCAGTCATGCACGTGCCAATTTGCAAACTATCTTGGACAACCTGACCGCTGGCGTGATCGTGTTGGACGAGCATGGTGTGATTCAGTCATCCAACCCCGGGGCAACACGCATATTGCGCGTGCCACTGGCCGCCTGGGAGGGACGCGTGCTGGCCAGCATGGAAGGAATGGCCAAATTTGCAGAACACGTACAGAACGAATTCGATGGGTTTTTAGGAGAGCGCAGCCAGCATGGCTTGGACCACTGGCAACAGTCGTTTGAGTTACACGCCACCTTGATGAGTCCAGCGGTCGAAATGGTGGATGACACTCGCCAGCACATCACCATTCTTGCCCGTGGTGCAGTGCTACCCAATAACGCGCGTTTGCTGGTATTTGACGACATCTCGGAAATCGTCTCGGCTCAGCGTGCGCAAGCGTGGGGCGAAGTGGCTCGTCGCTTGGCGCATGAAATCAAAAACCCGCTCACGCCCATTCAACTCTCGGCGGAGCGCCTCGCCATGAAGCTCAATGGAAAATTGGCCGAACCAGAGCAGCTCATGTTGAACAAATCGGTCAAAACCATTGTCGACCAGGTCGATGCCATGAAGCGTTTGGTCAATGAGTTTCGTGACTATGCGCGTCTGCCGGTGGCAGAGTTGCATCCGCTCGACCTCAATGCCCTGGTGCAAGACGTGTTGCAGTTATATGGCAACGAAAACGCATTGGTTCCAGTGCAAGTTGATCTTGACACGGAGTGCCCAGCTATTCAGGGGGATGCGCAGCAATTGCGCCAAGTGGTGCATAACCTGTTGCAAAACGCACAAGACGCCACCGAGGCGATGGCTGCGCCAGAGGTGTCTATTTCCACCCAGTGGGTGCCTGCTTCTGGGCGCGTGCGCTTGGTGGTGAGAGACAATGGCCCTGGTTTTCCGAGCAAAATCCTCAAGCGTGCATTTGAACCTTATGTCTCTACCAAAACCCGTGGCACAGGCTTGGGTTTGGCAGTGGTCAAAAAAATTGCAGATGAACACAGTGCCCGCATCGACTTGAAAAACAGGGAGCTCTCAGGCGTCGTGAGCGGGGCGCAAGTGTCGTTATCATTCCAAGTTGTTGAGCAGCAACACTCCTTGCTCTAATTCAGTGAAACGCGTTGATTCATGGCAAATATTTTGGTGGTTGATGACGAGTTGGGCATTCGTGACCTCTTGTTAGAAATTCTCAACGATGAGGGACATGAGGTAGAAGTGGCCGAAAATGCAGCCGCTGCGCGTATGGCACGCCAAGCCGCAAGGCCTGACTTGGTGTTGCTCGATATTTGGATGCCCGATACCGATGGTGTCACCCTACTCAAAGAATGGGCGAGCGCAGGTTTGTTGAACATGCCAGTGATCATGATGAGTGGTCATGCCACCATCGACACCGCTGTCGAAGCAACCCGCATCGGTGCACAGGCATTTTTAGAAAAACCCATCACCTTACAAAAGCTCCTCAAGGCGGTAGAACAGGCTTTGGCGCGTAAGCCGCCAGCGACGTCGGGACACAAAAGCGCAGGCACTGCTATGTCTCAAGAGGTCAGCGCACAGAGTGCTTTGGCGAACCATGCCGTGGTGTTGCCTGCTAGCCATCAAAGCTTTGAACTTGAGCTGCCACTGCGCGACGCTCGCGATGCGTTTGAGCGCGCGTATTTCGAGTTTCATCTGGCGCAAGAAAACGGCTCTATGACCCGTGTGGCTGAAAAAACAGGTCTAGAGCGCACACACCTTTATCGCAAGCTCAAACAACTTGGCATTGATCTGTCTAAGTCCAAACGCAACGGATAGACCCTCCCACGGGCTGCCTATTCAGTTGTTGTTGGCGTTGTCTTGGTTCCTGACTTTGATAAATTGCGCACGTATTGAACCAGCTTTGAATGTTGTGCGACCCAGCGCAGTGCTAATGCGCCGATCAATGCGCCATTCAAATCACCAATGACCATATAAAGTATTTGAGGCCATGCAATGAATTGCAGCGGATCAATCACGCTCCACATCAAATGGTGCGAGACGGTATTGAGCAAAGCATACAAAGCTGCGAGTTGAATCAGGTCTGACAGTTTGCGCAATGACAGGCGACGCTGCATCAGAACCTCCATCAACACAACAGCCAAGGCAGCCACACAGGCCGATGTGCCAACATTGAACAGTCCGATGAGCCAGGTCTCCTGAAACCACCACATCAACATCAAGCCACCAATTGCCGTAGCAACGCTGCCCCATAAAAGGCCGAGCAACAGCACATTGGCAAGTCTTAAAAATCCCGGCAAATAAATCAGGTTGATATGGTCTGAAAACTCAAAATAGCTCAGTAACCAACCATTGAGCAAATGAAGCACGCAAAACAAAACGCCCAATACAGCCGCAAACATGATCTGTAGTCGCGTCGGCGAAAGTTCTTGGGTGGTTTGCATCTGAAACTTAAAATTAGAAATGTTGTTTGGTGAGGCAATTGTGGCGGGCGCGCGTTACATCACGGGGTGACATTTATACTTGAAGAATGAACCAGATCGTACAAAACAGCCCCGCTGCATCGCGCACCAACGACCCTGCGCGAACCATGGCGGAGATTTTAGAGGTCGCCACGACAGAGTTTGCCGACAAGGGCTTGAGCGGTGCGCGCATCGATGAAATAGCGGCAGCCACCCGTACCAGCAAGCGCATGATCTATTACTACTTTGGGGGCAAGGAAGGTCTTTACCTTGCGGTCTTAGAAGATGCCTATCGACGCATGCGTCAGATCGAAAACACTTTGCATCTCGACGACCTGCCCCCCGAGCAGGCACTTGCGCAGCTGGTAGCCTTTACCTTTGACCACCACAACAACAACGAGTACTACATTCGATTGGTGATGAATGAAAACATCCAACGTGGTCAGTTTTTAGCGCAAAGCAAAATCATTCAGCAACTTAATGTGCCTGCCATTGAAGCCATTCGAAAGCTCTATGCGCGTGGTGTGGCCGAGGGTGTGTTTCGCAAAGGCTTAGACCCGGTGGATATTCATGCGTCCATCTCGGCCCTGACCTTTTTCAATGT
>CANFYL010000072.1 GCA_947451285.1 Comamonadaceae bacterium | reverse complement strand
TTACTGGATGGCCCGCGCCGTGGCGCCCGAGCTGATCACCGAAGCCGACCTGCTGGAGTTTGACCTCGACAGCCACCGCATCCAAGACGGCGGTCCGGCGGCCTACAACGAGCGCTACATCCATGGCGAAATCTACAAAGTGCGGCCCGATGTCAACGCCATCGTGCACAACCACTCGCATGCGGTGGTGCCCTTCAGTTGCACCGGCTGTCGGCTGCGACCGATATTCCATTTGGCGGCGTTCATTGGCGAAGGCATTCCCACCTGGGACATCCGCGACGCACAACGCGGCAGCGACATGCTGGTGCGCAACAGTCAGCTGGGCCAGTCCTTGGCGCAGAAACTGGGGAACCACCCCGCGGCGCTCATGCGCGGCCATGGCTCGGTGGTGGTGGGTGCGAGCTTGGCCATTGCCGTGGGGCGCACCATTTACCTCGACCACAACGCCAAGATGCAACTGCAAGCCATGCAGATGCAAGCCCTGCAATCGCCCGGGCAGTTGGACGATGTGGTCTACCTCGACGACGCAGAGGTGGAGGCCTTGTCGTGGCAAGCCTACGCCCGCTCGTGGGACCTGTGGCGCACCCAATGGTTGCCGCGCTTGGCCGCAGAAGCGGCACAGTCCAAAACCAATTCGTCCTGACCCATATCGTCCCGACCAACTTTCATCTGACCCACACCGATGACACGCCGACACCTTCTTCAACTCGCCAGCAGCGCGTTGGCACTGCTGGTTGGCGCTGAAACTTTCGCACAAAACGCAGCCACGTGGCCCAGCAAAAACATCCGCCTGGTGGTGCCCTATGCAGCTGGCGGCCCGGCGGATTTGGTGGCGCGCGAACTCGCCCTCACCTTGACGGCAGACCTCAAACAGTCGGTGACGGTCGAGAACATGGGCGGCTCGATGGGCGTGCCAGCGCTGGGTGCCGTGGCACGGGCCGAGCCCGATGGCCACACCTTGCTGATGGCGGCGGTGGGCAATGTGGTGCTGCAACCCATGCTCAGCAAACACGGCGGTGCCGACCTGGTGGCCAAGCTGCGCCCGGTGTCGGTCATTTCCACCGCGCCGCATGTGCTGGTGGTGAGCGCCAAGCTGCCCATCAAGTCGGTGGCCGAGTTGGTGGCCTATGCAAAAGCTCACCCAGGCGAGATCAGCTTTGCCTCTGCGGGCACGGGCGGTACATCTCACCTTGGCATGGAGATGTTCAAGTCGCTGACCAAAACCGATGTCATCCATGTGCCCTACAAAGGCAGCTCTGGCTCGGTGAACGATTTGATCTCGGGCCAAGTGAGCGCGCTGTTCAGCAGCCTGCCCTCGCTGCAAGGCTTGATCGACAAAGGCTATGTGCGGCTGTTGGCAGCCACCGCGCCCAGCCAATCACCGGCTACCAAAAATTTGCCGCTGATGTCGGCCACCCTGCCCGAGTTTGAATACGCCACCTGGTACGCCATGTATGCGCCGTTGGCCACCCCACCCGCTTTGGTGGAGCGCATCAACCAAGCCTTGAGCCGTGCACTGAAGAACCCAGCGCTCACCAGCAAGGTGGAAGCCGCAGGCACTGAGCTGCGCGCGGGCTCGGCCGACGAGGTGCTGTTGTGGACCCAACGCGACGCAGCCAAGTGGCGTCGCGTGATTCAAGACGCCAAGATCACGCTGGAGTAGTGCCGCCCACTGGGTGGCTCAGGGCCTCAATCTCTGCGGCGCTGTAACCCAACTCGGCCAGCAAGGCTGCGTTGTGCTCGCCCAAGCGCGGCGGTGACAGGCGAATGCCAGGTCGCTGACCGTCCAGCGTGAACGGCAGCAACACCGCAGGCGCGCTGCGTCCATCGGGCAAGGTGATGGGCGACAAGCCGCCACTGGCTTGCAGGTGCGGGTCGTCGAGCAATTCATGCGGACGCGTGATGGGCGCAAACGGCAAGCCGTGTTGCTCAAACACAGTGGCCAAGTCGTTGGCGGACCAAGCGGCCAGGCGTTCACGCAAGATGGGCATCATCCAGTCGCGGTTGCGCACGCGGTCATTGTTGGTGTGCAAGCGGACGTCGGCTTTCAGGTCGGCAAAGCCAAAGGCGTCGCAAAAAATGGCCCAGGCGGTGTCGCTGACCACCGCCAAAAAGATTTGCGCCTCGTCTTTGACCTGGAACACGTCGTAAATGCCCCAGGCCGAAATGCGCGCGGGCATGGGAGCGGCGGCTTGGCCGGTGACGGCAAACTGCATCATGTGCTGGGCCATCAGGAACACATTGTTTTCAAACAAGGCACTTTGCACTTCTTGGCCCAGACCCGTCTTCTCACGTTGCGCCAGCGAGGCCATGACGCCCAAAGCGCCAAACACGCCGCCCATGATGTCGTTGACGCTGGTGCCCGCACGCAAGGGATCACCGGGGCGGCCAGTCATGTAGGCCAAGCCACCCATCATCTGCACCACCTCGTCCAAGGCGGTGCGGTGTTCATAAGGCCCAGGCAGAAAGCCCTTGTGGCTGACATAAATCAACCGTGGGTTCAAGGCTTTGAGGCTGGCGTAATCCAAACCCAGCTTGCGCATGGTGCCGCTCTTGAAGTTCTCGCTCACCACGTCGGCGGTGGCAATCAGGCGCAACACCGCCTCTTTGCCTTCGACCGTTTCAAGGTCGAGCGCCAGGCTTTTTTTGTTGCGGTTGAACATCGGGAAAAAACCCGCGCCAGAGCCAATCAACTGCCGGGTGGCGTCGCCGTGGCGGCCGTGACCGATGGGCTCGATCTTGATCACCTCAGCGCCCAAGTCGGCCAGCACCATGCCGCAGGTGGGGCCCATCACCATGTGGGTGAACTCCACCACACGCAGGCCCGCATAGGGGGCAGGCTGCGAGGGTGTGGCGCTTGGGGTGGTGTGTGTCTCGTTCATAGGAAAAAATATTCAGGCTATTCAAGCCATCGGCGCAGGGGTCTCTAATCTGAGGCAAGACCGTCCTGTGCATCGCTGGTCATATGGGGAGCGTCTCGGCAATCACTTGGGCTCGAAACTTATCAGGTAAAGCGTTGGGGGTCAGCACATCCACAGGGACGCCCAACAGTTGTAACAACTCATGCTGAATGGCCCCAATATCAAACAATGTTGTTTCTGAAGTTGGGTCAATCAAAATATCCAAGTCACTGCCTTCATGGTCATCGCCGCGAAGCACCGAACCAAAAACACGTGCATTGCGTGCACGGTGGCGTTCAACCACATCACGAATGGCAGCACGGTTTGTTTCCAGGGCAATAGAGGGTTTCAAGCGAGTTCTCCAAAATTTAGAACCTTTTGAATCCTAACTTGTTTGTACTTGGAATACAGCATGTCAAGCCCAGCCCTTGGGCAGGCCCGCTTCGGGCGTCATGCCGTACAGCGGTTCATCGGGCAAGCCGTCGCGCAAAGGTGCGCGCGCAGCCATCAAACGGGTCAAGTCCACGCCGGTGCGCACGCCCATGGCTTCGAACATGAACACCAGGTCTTCGGTCACCACATTGCCCGAAGCGCCCGGGGCATAGGGGCATCCGCCCAAGCCGCCGAGCGAACTGTCAAAGGTGCGCACGCCCGCGTCGTAAGCGGCCAAGCAATTGGCCAGGCCCAGGCCGCGCGTGTTGTGCATGTGGGCCGCGCCGGTTTTGTCGCCAATGGCTGCGCGCACTTTGGCAAACAGGCGGCGCACCTGCGCGGGGTTGGCCATGCCGGTGGTGTCGGACAGGCCCGACTCATCGGCCCCCGCCTCCACCACGGCTTGGGCCAGCCAGACCACGTCGTCTTCGGGCACCACGCCCTGCAAGGTGCAACCAAAGGCGGTGGAAATGCCGGCTTCGATGTGCACCTGCGGCGCGAGTTGTTTTTTGAGCTGCACGATGGCGCGCACTTCGGCCACCATGTCTTCGCGTGTTTTGCGCACATTGGCCATAGAGTGTGCGGCACTGGCCGAGACTGGAATGGTGAGCTTGTGCACACCCGCACGCAGCGCGGCCTCAGCACCACGCAGGTTGGGCACCAAGGCCATGACGGTCAGGCCCGGGTGGGTCAAGGCGTGACGCACCACCTCGGCGGTGTCGGCCATTTGCGGCAACAGCTTCGCCGGCACAAACGAGCCGACCTCGATTTCGCGCAAGCCCGCCGCCACCAGGGCATCCAACCAGCGCAGTTTGTGCGCGGTGGGCATGACCCGGCTGACCGACTGCAAACCGTCGCGCGGGCCGACTTCGCTGATCAGCACATCAGGCGTGGACGACATCAGAAACAACAGGGGTGAACATGGTGCCAATTTAACCATCGTCTGAACGGGTAAAGTGGGTCTCCCGATGATGAGGAGACACCCATGTTCAACCGTTTTCTAAGCCGTACATTGCGCCACACCACCTTGGCTCTGTCGTTGATGGGTGCCAGCCCCCTGTGGGCCCAAACGCCCAGCACCGAGGTGCAGTGGCTGGGCCAATCGGCCTTCAAGATCACCACGCCCGGTGGCAAGACCGTCATCACCGACCCTTGGCTCAAGGCCAACCCGCTGACTCCGCCCGAGTACAAAAACCTGGAGAACTTGGGCAAGGTGGACGTGCTGTTGGTGAGCCATGGCCATTGGGACCACTTCGCTGATGCCCCGGCCCTGGCACTGATGCACAAGGTCAAGATGTATGCCCCAGGGGACATGAACCAGAGCGCCACCTTGCTAGGCATCTTGCCCCCCGAGTTGTTACCGCGCTTCAACAAAAGCGGCACGGTCGAGCCCGCACCCGGCATCCAAGTGACCGCCGTACACGCAGAGCATTCGTCGGTGCTGGTGTGGAAAAACCCGAGCACCGGCAAAGACGAAGCCCATGTGGGCGGCGAACCACTGGGCTTCATCATCACCTTAGAGAACGGCTTCAAGATTTACCACATGGGCGACACCGGACTGTTTGGTGACATGAAGCTGATTGCCGACTTCTACAAGCCCGACTTGGTGTTGGTGCCGATTGGCGGCAACTTCACCATGGGCCCGACCGAAGCGGCCTATGCACTGAAGGCCTGGTTCAAACCGCAAGCGGTGATTCCCATGCACTACGGGGCCAACCCCTTGGCCAAGGGCACGGCCGCACAGTTTGTCGAGGCCATGCAAGGCAGTGGTATTCCAGTGCTGGCCTTGAAGCCCGGCGAGCGGGCCAAGTTTTAAGGCTCAGGGCTTGGCGCCCAGCACCACCGTGACCATGCGCTCGGGTTGCAAGGTGCGTGCAAATGCGGCTTGAATGTCGGCGGCTGTCAGGCGTTGCACCTTGTCGCTCCAGGTGTCCAGATAGTCCAAGGGCAAGTCGTACCAGGCGATGTTGCTCACGTTGTCCAGCAGTTTGCGGTTGCTGTCTAAGCGCAGGGCAAAACCGCCGATCAGGTTGTCTTTGGCAGCTTGCACCTCGGCCTCGGTGGGCCCACGCTGCACAAAGTCGGCCAGCACCTCACGCGCCACTTGCACGGCTTGAGCCGCTTGGTTGGCGCGGGTTTGCAAAGCGATGCGAAATGCGCCTGCATGCATGCCGGGAGCGAAGTAGCTGGACACGCTGTAGCTCAAGCCGCGCTTTTCCCGCACCTGCTCGGTCAGGCGCGACACAAAGCCCCCACCACCCAGAACATAGTTGCCCACCGTCAGCGCCAAGAAGTCGGGGCTTTGGCGTGCAATGCCCGGTTGCCCGATGAACACATGGGCTTGGGCCGACTCAAAAGGGATGGCAATGTCTTGCGCGCGGGCTATGGGTTGCACCTCGGGCACCGCAGGCAAGGCCGCGCAGGCTTTGGCTTGCGGCAAGCCGGCCAGCAGCTGCGTGACGCGTGCCTGCGCTTGCGAGCGGTTCAGTGCCCCGACGATGCTCACCCGTGCTTGGCAGGTGTGCAAGTAGCGGACATGAAAGGCCCGTAGATGCCCTACCTCAATGGCTTGCAAATGCGCGGGGGTGGTGTCGTAACCATAGGGGTGCGTGCCGTACACGGCCGCCGCAAAGGCGCGCCCAGCCACATAGCCTGGCTTGGTTTTGGCCTCGGCCAATGACGCTTGCCAGCGCTGGCGTTCGCTCTGCCACACAGCCTCTGGAAAGCTGGGGTGCGCCAGTTGTCGCGCCGCCAGTAGCACCGCAGCGTCGAGCAGGTCGGTGCGTGTGAGGCTGCGCAGGTTGATGCTGAAGCGGTCGTTGCTGGCGTTGAAGCTGAGCGAAGCCCCCAGATCAGCCCAGGCCTCACCCAAAGCGTTTTCGTCCATCGCCGGTAAGCCGCCAGCCGCGGCAACGCCCTTGCTCATCATGTCAGCCGTGGCCGATGCCAAACCCGCTTGGGTGGCGGGATCACGCCGGGCGCCGGCGTCAAAGTCGATCTGCATATCCACCATGGGCAAGCCAGGGGCCTCCACCAGATAAACTCGCGCGCCGTTGGCCATGACCCAATGTTGAATGGGAATGCCCGCCAGAGCCCATGGGCTCAGACAGGCCAGGGCCAACGCGCAGAGTGTGCGACTCCAGCGTGCAGTGGGACATGAGGTGTTCATCGTGCGACCTCCGCTGCGGGCGCCGATGCGCCACGCGGGCCCCCTGCGGGCGGCGTAACGGGTTTGGGCATGGGCAGAGGTTGCAACACGGCCACCGTCAACTGGGTGTCGTCAAAGTAGCGTTGGGCCACCGAGCGCACTTGGTCTGCGGTGATGGTCTGCAAGCGATCGAGCAACAACTCGTTGCTGTCCAAAGGCAAGCCTTCAATCCACGAGGTCCCGATCTCACGGGCTTGGTTGAACAATGAGTCGCGCTGGTACACCTTGGCGGCCATCCACTGGGCCTTGACGCGGCGAAGCTCGGCCTCTGTCACACCTTCTTTGGCAATGCGCTGCAGCTGGGCACGCAAAGCCTGCTCTAAAGCTTCGGTGGTTTTACCCACAGCGGGCACACCGGTGAGCATGAACACCTGCGGGCCCCGCCCGCTCAGGCCATACGAGGCGCCCACGTCATCGGCCAGGCGTGCGGGGCCTTGTGCCAAAGCACGGTCCAAGCGGGCCCCGCTGTAGCCGTCCAACACGGCAGACAACAGAGTCAGCGCCAAACTGTCTTGGGTGCTCGGACTGTCATCAAAAGCCAAGAGGCTGGGCACCTTCCATGACAAACACACATAGGCTTGTTCCGCTGGTGCTTGCACCACGACGCGCTTGATGCCTTTTTGCGCGGGCTCAATGCGTGGCTTGCGCGCAGGCACCACACCCGCAGGCACGCGGCCATAGGTAGCTTGCGCGAGTTGCAGCACGGCTTGCGCATCCACGTCGCCCACCACCACCACGGCGGCATTGGCGGGGACATACCAACGGCGGTAAAAATCGCGCGCATCTTGGGGTTTCATGGCCTCCAAGTCGTTCATCCACCCCACGATGGGGCGGCGGTAAGGTGAGGCCACAAATTGCGCCGCATTGAGCTGTTCATACAACAAGGCTCGGGGGGCGTCGTCGGTGCGCATGCGTCGCTCTTCTTTGACCACTTCGAGCTCACGGGTGAACTCGTCGTCGGGCCACTGGTTGTTGGCAAATCGGTCTGACTCTAAGCGCAT
The DNA here is from genome assembly GCA_947451285.1 of Comamonadaceae bacterium. Taxonomy (GTDB): domain Bacteria; phylum Pseudomonadota; class Gammaproteobacteria; order Burkholderiales; family Burkholderiaceae_C; genus Limnohabitans. Next base: position 2,521 of record CANFYL010000072.1, on the reverse strand, counting down.
CACGTCGGCCAAGCGATGGGCTGGAATTTGTTGGTAATAGCCGGTGTAGTCTTTGCTGGTGAAGGCGTTTTCACGGCCGCCCAAAGCGGCCACTTGGCGAGAGAACTCGCCGGCTTTGACCGTGGGCGTGCCCTTGAAAAGCATGTGCTCGAGCACATGGGCCAAGCCGGTGCTGCCATCGACTTCGTCCATCGAACCCACCCGTACCCACAGCATGTGCACTGCGGTGGGCGCCCGGCGGTCGGCCTTGACCAACAGCGTCATGCCGTTGTCGAGCGTGAAGCGCTGCACCTGCGCATCGGCTTGGGCCCACACTGCACCGCAGCACAAACACACCAAACCCATGAGCCATTGACTGACTGAGGCCATGTTGAAAGAGGAGAAGACAGGGCGACTTGACGAGGCGCTCATGCTGCAGTCATGAGGCAGTTTGTGCGTGACGTTGGTTGTTGCATTGTTCATGGCTGATGGCCAAATTTTCTAAATGACTGTTACCCCCTTGGCTCAAAGGTTGGATGTGTTCCAAGGAGGCGGTTTCGTGCGGCACATGTTGACCACACACCCAACAAGGTACCACGCCATGCATTTGGCGAGCGACAGTTTTGTAAATCTTTTCTCGGGTAAGGGCTAATCGGCTCATGATTGATGCTGCATCCAGCTTTCCGACAAAAACGACCGCATGGCATGGCTACAACTTGTGTAAACCATCGATCTTTTTCTGTGTGTCTTGAATTTCCAAATGGATCAAACGCCTCAACTCTGACAAGGCTTCATGGTGCGTGTCAAAGTTTTGAAGCATCACATAGCTGTCGGCTTCCAGCTCTGACAAAACGGTATGTGGCACCGCTTCGTATTTGTTTTTTCGTTCAATCACATACCAAGTATTTTGAAAATTCATAAAGCTGGATGGTTGAAGTTACAAATCATTCACTGGGCAATAAGTTGAAGGTTTTAAACGCCTTCATCAGCGCTTCACGCGCCTGCGCATTCAATCGCCCTTGGGGTGGTCTGACATGCTCCCAATCCGCCAAGCGATAGTGCTGCGATAACAAAAACTTCAATGCAGTGATGGGCGGATGTTCACCCAGCAGCGTCATCAATTCAACAATTCTGTCGTCGGGCCGCCGAACTTTCATGCCTTTGACCTGTGTCGCCTGAACAGGCATGTCTTGCGCTAGTAAGTGTTTGACCACACCTGGAATCAAGTTGGCCAAGGCCGACACAGCCCCTGTGGGTTTGAGCATTTGTAAATTAGGCTCGTGGCAGGATGTGACGGCCAACTCGGCCCCCAAAGAACGCATGATGTCTAAAGTGTGCGAGGCGTGTTGGTCTTGATCGACGATACCGGCCATGATCAGCGGATGCGCTCTGAACAACTCCGTCAGCACCGCTTCTGGAACGTCGGCATGGCTCACACCGCCCAACACATGCACATACAGATGCCAGCCTGACAAGTTCACCTTCACAATAACTTGCTCAAAAAAATCAAGCAACGCACTTTGACTCAGGGGTTGGTAATACAGGGGAGGAGATACCAAAAACCGTCGCACGCCTTGGGCATGGGCCTTTTCAATCAGACCGACCACATCCATCAACGACGACGCGTTCACGCCCAACAAAATGTCAGCCCCCTCAACCCCTGACTTGAGCAAATAGGCCAGTGCTTCAAGCTTTTCATTTACGGAGAATGAGGCACCCTCACCTGCATAGCCAAAGAGCGTGACATGCTCAACACCTTTGACCGCCAAATTTCGCACGTGCGAAGAGAGTTTGGGAAGGTCGATGCTCAGATCAGGTTGAAGCGGCGTCAACACATCAGGCCAAACACCGACTAACTTCTTCGAATTGGCAACCGATAGGGGCATTCTTTATTCGAAAGTGTTCGAATTAATTGAGATCTAGCATTATCAGTGAGTGGCGCTCTCCATTCAGCTAAGTAATAACCCTTGACAGCCATGGATGCAGCTGGCGCCTTGGCTCGGCTTGGTCAATGCGTTGCCAATGCTTGAGTATTCGAAGATTTTGGTGCAAATTGGCGCACCAAATCAAAATCTAAAAGTAAAAAATGCACAAATTGCGGGAGCATGACGGCAGTTTGAAGGTCCATCAATGGGGTGGCTTGATGCTTGCTAGTTGTGAACACTATCAAGCACGAGGGATACCTGTATGAAATTAAGACTCAGAAAAATTTCTTTCGCACTACTTTCATCGTGGATGAAATGCATTCTGCTGATGGTTTTAGGTTCTGCATGGGTGGTGAAAGCGCAAACCAGCGACTACCCCAATCGACCCATCACCTTGATCACGCCCTTTCCCGCGGCCGGGTCAACCGATCTGATCGCCAGGACGATCGCGCAAAAACTGGGCGACACACTCGGCAAACCCGTTGTTGTAGAAAACCATGCCGGTGCCGGAGGCAACATTGGCTCCAACATCGTGGCCAAAGCCAACCCTGATGGCTACACCATCTTGATCACGTCCTCGAGCACCCATTCCATCGGCGCTGTGCTGAACAAAAGCG
>CANFYL010000071.1 GCA_947451285.1 Comamonadaceae bacterium | reverse complement strand
GTGGCGCGCCAGCAGGTGGAGAACGGTGCGCAAGTGATCGACGTCAACATGGACGAAGCCATGTTGGACAGCCAGGCTGCGATGGTGCGTTTTTTGAACCTGATGGCCGGTGAGCCCGACATCGCCCGCGTGCCGGTGATGGTGGATTCGAGCAAGTGGTCGGTCATCGAGGCGGGCTTGCGTTGCATCCAAGGCAAGCCAATAGTCAACTCGATCAGCATGAAAGAAGGCGTGGACGAGTTCAAACGCCAAGCCAAGTTGGTCAAGCGCTATGGCGCGGCGGCGGTGGTGATGGCATTTGACGAAAAAGGCCAGGCAGACACCTACGCACGCAAGATCGAAATTTGCCAACGCGCTTACCGCGTGCTGGTGGACGAGGTGGGCTTTGCGCCCGAAGACATCATCTTCGATCCGAATATTTTTGCCATTGCCACCGGCATTGAAGAGCATGACAACTACGCGGTCGACTTCATCGAGGCCACGCGTTGGATCAAACACAACTTGCCCGGTGCCAAGGTGAGTGGCGGCGTGTCGAATGTGTCGTTCAGCTTTCGTGGCAACGACCCGGTGCGCGAAGCCATCCACACCGTGTTTCTGTACCACGCCATCAAAGCCGGCATGGACATGGGCATCGTCAACGCCGGCATGGTGGGCGTGTACGACGACTTGGAACCCACACTGCGCGAGCGGGTGGAAGACGTGGTCTTGAACCGCACACCGAAGTACAAAGACGGCGAAGAGCACCTCACCCCTGGTGAGCGTTTGATTGAGGTGGCCGAAAGCGCCAAAGGCGCGGCCAAAGACGACAGCGCCAAACTCGCTTGGCGTGGCACGCCGGATCTGCCCGTGTCGGTCGAGGCGCGTCTGAGCCACGCGCTGGTGCATGGCATCACCGAGTTCATCAACGACGACACCGAGGAAGCCTACCAAGCGATTTTGGCCAAGGGCGGGCGCCCCTTGCATGTGATCGAGGGCCCCTTGATGGACGGCATGAACGTGGTCGGCGATTTGTTTGGCCAAGGCAAGATGTTCTTGCCCCAGGTGGTCAAGAGCGCGCGCGTGATGAAGCAAGCGGTGGCGCACTTGGTGCCCTACATCGAAGAAGAAAAACGCTTGCAAGCCGCCGCCGGCGAAGACGTGAAAGCCAAGGGCAAGATCGTCATGGCCACCGTCAAAGGCGATGTGCACGACATTGGCAAAAACATCGTCACCGTGGTGTTGCAATGCAATAACTACGAAGTGGTGAACATGGGCGTGATGGTGCCCTGCCATGAAATTTTGGCCAAGGCCAAAGAAGAAAACGCCGACATCATTGGCCTGTCCGGCCTGATCACGCCCTCGCTGGAAGAGATGCAGTACGTCGCCGGCGAGATGCAAAAAGACGACTATTTCCGCAGCCGCATGATGCCGCTGATGATTGGCGGCGCCACCACCAGCCGCGTGCACACGGCGGTGAAGATCGCCCCGCATTACGAAGGTCCGGTGGTGTACGTGCCCGATGCCTCGCGCAGTGTGAGCGTGGCGCAAGGTTTGCTGTCTGACCAAGCGGCCAAATACATTGCCGAATTGAATGCGGACTATGCCAACGTGCGCGAACAACACGCCAACAAAAAACAAACGCCCTTGGTCACGCTGGCGCAAGCGCGCGCCAATGCCACGCCCATCGGTTGGGGCGCTTACAAACCCGTGCAACCCAAATTCATTGGGCGACGGGTGTTCAAAAACTTTGACCTCGCCGAGTTGGAAAAGTACATCGATTGGGCACCGTTCTTCCAGACCTGGGATTTGGCCGGACCTTACCCTGCGATCTTGGACGACGCGGTGGTCGGTGTGGAAGCCAAAAAAGTGTTCGCCGAGGGACAGGCGATGTTGAAAAAAATCATTGCCAACCGTTGGCTCACCGCCAACGCCGTGGTGGGCTTGTACCCGGCGCAGCGCGTGGGTGACGACATCGTGTTGTATGCCGACGAAACCCGTCAACAGAAGGTGATGACGTGGCATGGCTTGCGCCAACAAACGGTCAAGCCACAAGGCCGCCCCAACCGCTGCCTGGCCGATTTTGTGGCGGACCAAACCCAAGCTGCCGATTACGTGGGTTTGTTTGCGGTGACCGCAGGCCTGGGCGCTGAGAAACAAGAAAAGCGCTTCATCGACGCGCACGACGACTACTCGGCCATTTTGTTCAAGGCCTTGGCCGACCGCTTGGCCGAAGCCTTTGCCGAATGCATGCACCAGCGTGTGCGCACCGACTTGTGGGGTTATGCCCCTCATGAGTCCTTGAGCAACGCCGAGTTGATCCAAGAAAAATACCAAGGCATTCGCCCGGCGCCCGGCTACCCGGCATGCCCCGACCACAGCGCCAAGCACGCCATGTTTGAGCTCTTGCAATGCGCCGACATCGGCATGGGCGTGACCGAGAGCCTGGCCATGACACCCGCAGCCAGTGTGAGCGGCTTTTATTTGGCGCACCCGGATGCGACCTACTTCAGCGTGGGCCGCATCGGTGACGATCAGGTGAATGACTTGGCGCAGCGTCAAGGGGTGACGGTGAAAGATTTGACACGTTTGTTGGCGCCCAATCTGTAGGTCGTTTTTGCCTGCAGCCAGGACGCGTCGTGCAGGCCGTTCAAAACAAGAAGGGCGCTCAGCGAGCGCCCTTCTTGTTGTGTGCTGTAGAGGTTAACTCTTCAAGCAAGCACTCATCTTTTGTTTACGCTCATCGCCTTTGAGGCCCGCAGCTTCCTCGTTACATCGTTTCATTTTGTTTTGTTGTGATCCCGCGGCTTTGGACTTGGCCGCGTCTGTGTCGGCAGCGGGTGCTTTTGAACTCAAACACTCTTTCATGAAGGCTTTGCGTTCATCGCCTTTTTTGCCTTCGGCCTCTTTGTTACAGGTGGCCATTTTGGTTTGCTGGCTTGGTTTGTCGCCTTCGGCGTATGCGCTGTTGAAGGCCAAGGCGCACGCTAGGCTGGCCCATGTCAAGAGTTTCTTCATGGCATCTCTCCATCGTTTGAAAGTGAATTCCGCCTGCAACCATTGCAGGCAGAGACAAATTCAAACAGGCGGCGTGCAAAGCGTGAACGCATCGCACACAGATAAAAAGTGAGCTACACCCTAAGACTCAGTGTGCGGTCAAGATCCTGCGGTACTGCACCGCTTCTGCCACGTGTGTGCTCAATACGCTGTGCGAGTCGGCCAAATCCGCGATGGTGCGCGCCACACGCAACACGCGATGGGTGCTGCGGCTAGACCATCCCAGCTTGTTGGCCGCCGCATTTAAAAACGCACGGGCTTGTTGGTCAAGGTGAACGTGCGTGTCCAAGGACTGTCCCAGCAAGGCTTGGTTGGCAACACCCTGCCGTTCCATGGCACGGTCGTGGGCGCGTAAGCAGCGCTGTCGCACTGCGGCCGTGCTTTCGCTGGACGAGGCCTGCATCAACACGTCGGTCGACAGGGCAGGCACTTCGACTTGCAAATCAATGCGATCGAGCAACGGTCCGCTCAGCTTGGCTTGATAGCGCGCCACTTGGTCGGGTGTGCAGCGGCAGGCCTTCACGGCAGAGCCCAAATGTCCGCATGGGCAGGGGTTCATGGCGGCGATCAGCTGAAAGCGCGCTGGAAATTCTGCCTGCATGGCCGCGCGCGACAGCGTGATGCGTCCGCTCTCCAGTGGTTCACGCAAGGCCTCTAGGGCGCGCCTGGGGAACTCTGGCAATTCGTCCAAAAACAACACACCGTGGTGGGCGAGTGAAATCTCTCCCGGTCGCGGTGGCGTGCCGCCGCCCACCAAAGCCACCGAGGTGGCTGTGTGGTGCGGGCTGCGGGTCGGGCGTTGCATCCACTGGGCCAGCTCAAAGCGTCCTGCCAAGCTGGCAATGGCCGCGCTCTCTAAGGCCTCCTCTAAGTTCATCTCCGGCAGCAAGGCTGCAAAGCGCTGTGCCAGCATGGATTTACCGGTTTCCGGTGGCCCTACGAACAACAGCGAATGACGGCCTGCTGCTGCAATCTCGAGCGCGCGCCTTGGGATGGCTTGGCCTTTGACGTCGGCCAAGTCCGGTCCTCGTTCAGCACAGGGGGTGCTGACCGTCTGTGAGCACAGGCGCGCCCAGCCATCGGCAGCGTCATCGCCATTCAGGCCGTGCGCCTGGACATCTGGCTTGGCAAAGTGCGCCACCACATCTTTCAAATGGCGCGCGCGATAGACCTCTGCGGTAGGTACTAAGGCCGCCTCTTCGGCGCTGCTGGGTGGCAACACCAGGCGTGTGCGCACGCCTGCCCCGTGCAAGGCCAAACCCATGGCCAGTGCACCGCGTACCGGGCGTAACTCTCCCGAGAGTGACAACTCGCCGGCGAACTCGTACAAGCCCAAGGCATCAGTGTCCAACACACCCTGGGCGGCCAAGATACCTAGTGCAATGGGCAAATCAAAACGGCCCGAGTCTTTGGGCAGATCAGCCGGCGCCAAATTGACGGTGATGCGTTTGTTGCTGGGAAACTCAAGCCCCGAGTTTTGAATCGCGCAGCGCACACGTTCGCGCGCTTCTTTGACTTCGGTGTCGGCCAAACCCACCAATGTGAAGCTGGGCAGCCCATTGGCCAAATGCACCTCCACCGTCACCGCCGGGGCATGCAAACCTAAAAGAGCGCGGCTGTGAATCAAAGCGAGCGTCATGTTTTTCTTTCAGAACACAGAGCCCCAAATCAGGGCGGTTAAGTCAAAAGATTGCACCAAACTAGTGCGCGAAAATAAGCGGGTGTTCAGGCTACTGCATCATTTTGGGTTTTGGGGTAGCCGCTGTGAACACTTTTGTGCGCTTCAACCCTGGCACGGACCCTGCATAGCAGGACCGTACCCTTATCTTTTCATGGAGAAAATCAAATGAACATCAAGTCCAAACTTCTGTTGGCCCTCTTGGCCACCTCTTCTGCAGCTTTTGCCCAGACTGCACCAGCAGCTCCTGAGACAACGATTGGCTACAACGTGGGTGTGGTGAGTGAGTACCGTTACCGCTCCATTGGGCAGTCTAAAGGTAACCCTGCTTTGCAAGGTGGTGTCGACTACGCCAACGCCAATGGTTTTTACTTGGGTGCTTGGGGCTCGACCATCAAGTGGATCAAGGAAGCTGGCGTGGCCAACAACTACGACGCAAAAGGCGCCGTTGAAATTGACTTGTACGGTGGTTACAAAGGCGAAGTTGCTGGTTTGGGCTATGACGTTGGCTATCTGCGTTACCAGTACCAAGGCAACACCCTTGGCAACAAGCCAACGGTCTACACCAATGCCAACACAGACGAGGTCTATGGTGCGCTGACAGCAGGCGTCTTCACCGCCAAGTATTCATATTCTTTGTCTGACTTGTTCGGTAACTTGAACTCCAAGGGCAGCACCTACATTGATTTGAGCGCCACCTTAGACATGGGTGACGGCTATTCCTTGGTGCCGCACGTGGGTCGTCAAGTCATCAAGAACAGCACCACGTCGACAGGCACAGGCAACTACTCTGATATTGCACTCACTTTGAACAAAGACTTGGGCGATGGTTTGGTCGCCAGCTTGACGGCCATCAACACCAATGCAAACAAGTCTTTCTACACCGTCAACAACTACTTCCAAGGCAAGAACATTGCCGTCCTTGGCCTGAAATACAGCTTCTAAAACAAGCTCGTCGTCTTCTCTAGGAGCAACCATGAAACTCATTACCGCCATCATCAAACCCTTCAAACTCGACGAGGTCCGCGAGGCCTTGTCGCAAATCGGGGTGCAAGGTATCACTGTGACAGAGGTCAAAGGTTTTGGCCGACAAAAAGGGCATACCGAGCTGTACCGCGGTGCCGAGTACGTGGTTGACTTCTTGCCCAAGGTCAAGATCGAAGCCGCTGTGGCTTCAGAGCATGTCGACCGCGCCATCGAAGCCATTGAGGCTTCAGCCCGTACCGGCAAGATCGGCGACGGCAAGATTTTTGTCTACGACCTCGAACAAGTGGTTCGCATCCGTACCGGCGAAACCGGTCCTGAAGCCCTCTGATCGCGTCGCACAGACTCCCTTTTTGAAAGACCCCATCATGAAAAAACTGCTTGCCTCCCTCGCCCTCGGGCTAGGCCTGTTGCTTGGCGGCTCTGCCGTCATGGCGCAGACCGCAGCCCCTGCTGCACCCGCCGCTGAAGCCAAAGCCGCTGCCCCAGCAGCCGCTCCCGCTGCTGCGGCCCCTGCTGCTGCCGAAGCCGCACCTGCACCCGTGCCCAACAAAGGCGACACCGCTTGGATGACCGTGGCCACCGTGCTCGTGATTCTGATGACCATCCCTGGCCTGGCTTTGTTCTACGGCGGCTTGGTCCGCAGCAAGAACATGTTGTCTGTGCTGATGCAGGTGTTTGTGGTGACTTCCTTGATTTACGTCTTGTGGGTGCTCTACGGCTACACCTTGACCTTCACCGCAGGCAATCCGTTCATCGGCAGCTTAGACAAGCTGTTCTTCAAAGGCATCACGCCTGACTCCATTGCTGCCACGTTCAGCAAAGGCGTTGTGATTCCTGAGTTGACCTTCGCAGCCTTCCAAGCCACGTTTGCAGCCATCACTTGCACGTTGATCGTGGGTGCTTTTGCTGAGCGCGCGCGCTTCTCTGCTGTGCTGTTGTTCTGTGCGTTGTGGTTCACCTTCAGCTACATGCCCATCGCCCACATGGTTTGGTATTGGGACGGCCCTGACGCCATCACCGATGCGGCCACCTTGGAAACCGTGACAGCTGCTGCAGGTTGGTTGTGGGCCAAAGGCGCACTCGACTTCGCAGGCGGTACCGTGGTGCACATCAACGCTGCTGTGGCAGGTTTGGTGGGCGCTTATGTGATCGGCAAGCGTACGGGTTATGGCAAAGAGTCCATGGCACCTCACAGCTTGACCTTGACCATGGTCGGCGCATCGCTGCTGTGGGTGGGTTGGTTCGGTTTCAACGCAGGTTCCAACCTGGAAGCCAATGGCGTGACCGCTCTGGCCTTCGTCAACACCTTGGTGGCCACCGCTGCTGCGACCTTGAGCTGGATCACCGGTGAGTCCCTGTCGAAAGGCAAGGCCTCGATGTTGGGTGCTGCATCAGGTGCTGTGGCGGGTTTGGTAGCCATCACCCCAGCCTGCGGTTTCGTGGGCCCCATGGGTTCCATCGTGATCGGTTTGTTGGCTGGCTTCTTGTGCTTGTGGGGTGTCAATGGCCTCAAGCGCATGCTGGGTGCGGACGACTCGCTCGACGTGTTCGGCGTCCACGGCGTGGGCGGTATTTTGGGTGCGTTGTTGACCGGTGTGTTTGCTGCGCCTTCTTTGGGCGGCACGGGCATCTTTGACTACGTGGCCAACGCTGCGAGCCCTGAGTACTCGATCTCCGGTCAAGTGTGGATTCAGTTGCAAGCTGTGATCACCACCATTGTGTGGTCGGGCGTGGTCTCTTACATCGCCTACAAATTGGTTGACTTGGTCTTGGGTCTGCGTGTCTCGGAAGAGGAAGAGCGCGAAGGCTTGGACATCAGCTCACACGGCGAAACGGCTTACCACCGCTAATCCATCCAGGTTTAATTCAAGTTTTCCTTGGACTTTGAGCCCGCCTAACCGGCGGGCTTTTTTTATTTTTGATCACCCTGTTCAAAAAATTCAAACCCTGTATTCCAGCCTGCCGCTAACATGCCAGCCATGCAAGCGACCCTGCACTATTTCTCTGAGCGCATACGCGCCGCCTCGGCCAGCGTCACACCTTTGCGTTTTCGCGGCGGCGGCAGCAAAGACTTTTATGCTCAAAGCCCGCAAGGCGAAGTCTTCGACACCCGTGCCTACCGTGGCATCTTGAGCTACGAACCCAGCGAGTTGGTGATGACGGTGCGCGCTGGCACGCCCATGGTTGAAGTGCAAGCGGCGTTGGCCGAACAGGGGCAGTGTTTGCCATTTGAGCCCCCGCTGTTTGGCGCCGCCACCGTGGGCGGCATGGTGGCTTCGGGTTTGGCCGGACCCGCTCGCGCGAGTGTGGGCACGGTGCGCGACTTTGTGTTGGGCGTGCGCATGCTCAACGGACTGGGCCAAGACCTGACCTTTGGCGGCCAGGTGATGAAGAACGTGGCCGGTTATGACGTGTCGCGTTTGATGGCATCGAGCATGGGGCAATTGGGCCTGATCACCGAGGTGTCCTTGAAGGTGCTGCCCGTTGCGCCTGGCGAAGCGACCTTGATGTGCGCGGGTATCACGCAGGCACCAGCACTTGCGTTGCTCAACCAATGGGGCGGCCAGCCCTTGCCCCTCAATGCCAGTGCATGGGTGCATGACGACAGTGTGCAGCCCGCACAAGACTGCTTGTTTGTGCGCTTGCGCGGGGCGGTGGCGGCGGTCGAGGCAGCTTTGGCGGCCATGACGGCGCAGGTGCAGGCCCTGGGCGCCAGCGTGACACGCGTGGACAACGCGCAAGCGGCTGCCGATTGGCGTGCCAGCGGCGAGCACAGCTTGCCGTTCTTTACCCAGCCGCCGTCGGCAGACGCTTGTTTGTGGCGTTTGTCTGTGCCGCAAACAGCGCCAGCGTTGAATCTGCAGGCCTTGGGTGTGCAAGGACATCCTTACATCGAGTGGCATGGTGCCCAACGTTGGGTCTGGGCCCCTGCGTCCAAGGCGAAGGCTTTGCGTGATTTGGCGCACAGCGTGGGCGGCCATGCGGTGTTGTTCAGAACCAGCACTTTGCATGGCGAGGCAGACAAATCGGTTGGCGTTTTTGCGCCGCTGGACCCGGTGCAGCAGCGCATTCAAGACCAACTGAAAAAACAATTTGATCCAGCGGGTATCTTGAACCCGGGGCGCATCTGAAAGCGGCAGACCGACCATGCAAACCCATCTTGCTCCCGAATACCAAGACACACCGCAAGGACGTGAGGCCGAAGCCATTTTGCGCAAGTGCGTGCACTGTGGTTTTTGCACCGCCACCTGCCCCACCTATCAGTTGTTGGGCGACGAATTGGATGGGCCGCGCGGACGCATTTACTTGATGAAGCAAGTGCTCGAAGGGGCTGAGCCCACACGCAAAACCCAGCAGCACCTGGACCGTTGCCTGACCTGCCGCAACTGCGAAAGCACCTGCCCCAGCGGTGTGCAATACGGCCATTTGGTGGACATTGGACGCCAACTGGTCGATGCCAAAGTGCCACGCCCTCTGGGTGAGCGGGTGCTGCGTTGGGCGTTGAAAGAGGGGCTGACATCGCCCGTGTTTGCGCCTGCCATGAAGCTGGGCCAAGCCGTGCGCGATGTGTTGCCAGCATCGCTGCGCGCCAAAGTGCCAGCGCCACAAACGGCCGGCGCGTGGCCCACACACAACCACACCCGCAAGGTGCTGATGTTGGCTGGCTGTGTGCAACCGGCCATGCTGCCCAACATCAACACCGCCACTGCACGGGTGCTGGATGCGGCGGGCATTCAAACCCTGGTGGCGCCGCAGGCGGGTTGTTGTGGTGCGGTGAAGTTCCATCTCAATGACCACGAGGGCGGTAAAGCCCACATGCGCGCCAACATCGATGCGTGGTGGCCGTTTGTGCAGCAAGGCGCGGAGGCGATTGTGATGAACGCGTCGGGCTGCGGCGTGATGGTCAAAGACTACGGCCATGTGCTGCGCGATGACCCCGCCTACGTCGACAAAGCGCAGCGCATCAGCGCGCTCACGCGCGACCTGAGCGAGTTATTGCCTGACTTGGTGCCTGTGCTCAAGCCCAAACTCAAGGCTTCGGCTATGGCCCAAGCGGGCGTGCAGGCGTTTCATCCGCCGTGCACCTTGCAACATGGACAGCAACTCAAAGGCGGCGTTGAAACGCATTTGGCAGATTTGGGTTTTGCGGTGCAGGTGGCGGCGGTCGAGCCGCATTTGTGTTGCGGCTCAGCAGGCACCTACTCGGTGCTCAACCCCGACATTGCCTACACCTTACGTGATCGCAAGCTTGGCCACCTAGGCGCCTTGCAACCGCAATCGATTTTGAGCGCCAATGTGGGCTGCATCACCCATTTGCAAAGCGGCACCGAAGTGCCGGTCAAGCACTGGGTAGAGCTGCTCGATCAAGCCTTGGCTTGAGTCTTGGGCGCTCTAAGCGCTGGCTGCCAAGGCCTGCTCAATGTCGGCGGCCATCTTGGCCGGTGTGTCCATCGAGGCATAGCGCGTGACGGTGGCGCCGTCCTTGCCCACCAAGAACTTGGTGAAGTTCCACTTGATGGCCTCGCTGCCGAGCACGCCAGGGGCTTGTTCTTTCAGCCACATAAACAGCGGATGCGCCTGCGGGCCATTGACCTCCACCTTGGCCATCATCTGAAAGCTCACACCATAGTTCTTTTGACAAAACGTGCCAATCTCGGCGTTGCTGCCCGGGTCTTGGCCGCCAAACTGGTTGCATGGAAATCCCAAAATCGTCAGCCCCTGGTCTTGGTAGCGCTGGTGCAACGCTTCCAAGCCCGCCAATTGGGGCGTGAAGCCACAGGCGCTGGCGGTGTTGACAATCAACAGAACGCGGCCCCGCAAGTCGGCCAAAGCCAGGGGTGTGTCGTCAATGCGCTCGGCGGTGAAATGGGCCACGGTGTTCATGGGGCAAAACCTTTCGCAAGTTGTGTGAGGGTGTGAGGGTTGGCGCCGCAGCTCAGGGCTTGGGTGTGTCTGCGCT
>CANFYL010000070.1 GCA_947451285.1 Comamonadaceae bacterium | reverse complement strand
GCAAAAGATCGGACTGACTCGCATCATCTTGTCGCGCGAACTCAGCCTGGACGAGATTGAAAAAATTCGCCAAGAATGCCCCGACATGGAGCTGGAGGTGTTTGTCCACGGCGCACTGTGCATTGCCTATTCGGGTCGCTGTTTGCTGTCGGGCTACTTCAACCGCCGCGACCCCAACCAAGGCACCTGCACCAACGCCTGCCGCTGGGGCTACAGCACGCAAGCCAGTGCCACCGACCCCAACACCGGCGAGGCCATGGCCATCCCGATGGAAGGCGACTTCGACTTTGCCACCGCCCAGCAAGAAGCCGAATCCACCTTCTCGGCTTGCGGCGATGGCCAACGTCACCCTGCCGCCGACAACATTTACCTGCTCGAAGAAAAAGGCCGCCCTGGCCAACTCATGCCCATCATGGAAGACGAGCACGGCACCTACATCATGAACAGCAAAGATTTGCGGGCGGTGGAGTATGTCGAACGCCTCACAAAAATTGGCGTCGATTCGCTCAAGATCGAAGGTCGCACCAAGTCGCTCTACTACGTGTCACGCACGGCCCAGGTGTACCGCCGCGCCATTGACGATGCGGTGGCTGGACGCCCGTTCAACCCCGAACTCATCACCGAGCTCGAAGGCTTGGCCAACCGCGGCTACACCGCCGGTCTGATGGACCGCCGCCCTGCCAACGACTACCAGAACTACGAAACAGGCCACTCGGTGGCACACCGCAGCCAGTTTGTGGGAGAAGTCAAAGCCACTGCTGACGGTTGGGCCGAAGTGGAAACCAAGAACAAGTTTTCTGTGGGCGACCGGCTTGAAATCATCCACCCCAGTGGCAACCAAACCATTGAGCTGACTGCCATGAAAAATGCCAAAGGTGAAGCTATTCAAGTGGCGGTGGGCAACCCCGTGCGGGTATGGATTCCCCTGCCTGCCAACCATGACGGCGCATTGGTGGCGCGCTTGCTCTAAGCAGCTTAGCTTGGCCTAAGGCAAGTGCGGCTTGCTAAGACACAACGAAAAGGCTCCATGCGTTTGCGCGCATGAAGCCTTTTTTTCAAGCGGGGCAACCCCCGCGAGGGTGACGCTTAAGCCGTCACTTTGTCAGCCGCCTCCTTGTACTCAGCGATCTGGTCAAAGTTGAGGTACTTGTAGATCTTGCTGCCATCGGCGTTGATCACGCCCATGTCGGCCAAGTACTCGGCCTGTGTCGGAATGCGGCCGATCTTCGATGCCACGGCCGACAACTCGGCCGAGCCCAAATACACCTGCGTGTTTTTACCCAAACGGTTGGGGAAGTTACGCGTGCTGGTAGACATCACAGTCGCGCCCTCTTTCACCTGCGCTTGGTTGCCCATGCACAGCGAGCAGCCTGGCATTTCCATGCGCGCACCCGCATTGCCGAAGATACCGTAGTGGCCTTCTTCGCTCAGTTGCTGGGCATCCATCTTGGTCGGAGGTGCCATCCACAGTTTGACGGGGATATCGCGCTTGCCTTCGAGCAACTTAGAGGCGGCACGGAAGTGGCCAATGTTGGTCATGCAAGAACCAATGAACACTTCGTCAATCTTGGCACCCGCCACGTCCGACAAGGTCTTGGCATCATCGGGGTCGTTGGGGCAGCACACGATGGGTTCGGTGATGTCAGCCAAATCGATCTCGATCACCGCCGCGTATTCAGCGCCGGCATCAGGCTGCAACAGTTGGGGGTTGGCCAACCAGGCTTCCATGGCTTGAATGCGACGCGTGATGGTGCGTGCATCGGCATAGCCTTGGGCAATCATGTTCTTCAACAACACGATGTTGCTGTTGAGGTACTCGATCACAGGCTCTTTGTTCAGGTGCACGGTGCAACCTGCGGCAGAGCGCTCGGCTGAGGCGTCAGACAACTCAAACGCTTGCTCGACTTTCATGTCGGGCAGGCCTTCGATTTCCAAAATACGGCCAGAGAAGATGTTCTTCTTGCCTTTCTTTTCCACCGTCAACAAGCCTTGCTTGATGGCATACAGCGGAATGGCATGCACCAAGTCGCGCAGGGTCACACCGGGCTGCATCTTGCCTTTGAAGCGCACCAACACCGACTCCGGCATGTCCAGAGGCATCACGCCCGTGGCAGCAGCAAACGCCACCAAACCAGAACCCGCAGGAAAGCTGATGCCGATGGGGAAACGTGTGTGGCTGTCGCCACCCGTACCCACGGTGTCGGGCAACAACATGCGGTTGAGCCAGCTGTGGATGATGCCGTCACCGGGCTTCAAGCTGATACCACCGCGGTTGCTGATGAACTCAGGCAACTCGTGATGCATCTTCACGTCCACGGGCTTCGGATATGCGGCGGTGTGGCAGAACGACTGCATCACCAAGTCAGAGCTAAAGCCCAAGCAGGCCAAGTCTTTCAACTCGTCGCGGGTCATGGGACCCGTGGTGTCTTGTGAACCCACCGAGGTCATCTTGGGTTCGCAATAGGTACCGGGCAACACGCCTTGGCCTTCTGGCAAACCGCAAGCGCGGCCCACCATTTTTTGCGCCAAGGTAAAGCCCTTGACCTTGTTCGTCGGCACTTGGGGCAGACGGAACAGGGTGGAAGCGGGTAGACCCAGCGCTTCACGTGCTTTGGTGGTCAAGCCACGGCCCACGATCAAGGGAATACGGCCACCGGCACGCACTTCATCAAACAACACCTCGCTCTTGACGGTGAAGCTGGCGATTTCTTTGCCATCTTTGAAAGCCTTGCCTTCGTAGGGGCGCAACTCAATCACGTCGCCCATGTTCATTTGCGACACATCAAGTTCGATGGGCAATGCGCCCGCGTCTTCCATGGTGTTGTAGAAGATAGGGGCAATCTTGTTGCCCAAGCACACGCCACCGAAACGCTTGTTGGGTACAAATGGAATGTCTTCGCCGGTGAACCACAACACGCTGTTGGTGGCCGATTTGCGGCTTGAACCGGTACCCACCACATCGCCCACGTAGGCCACCAGGTTGCCCTTGGCGCGCAGGTCTTCGATGAACTTGACGGGACCGCGCTTGCCATCTTCTTCGGGGGTGATGCCATCGCGCTTGTTCTTCAACATGGCCAAGGCGTGCAAGGGAATGTCAGGGCGGCTCCAGGCATCGGGCGCGGGCGACAAGTCGTCGGTGTTGGTTTCGCCCGTGACTTTGAGCACCGTCAAGGTGATGCTTTGGGGCACTTCGGGGCGGCTGGTGAACCATTCGGCGTCTGCCCAGCTTTGCAGCACGGCTTTGGCGTTTGCGTTGCCCTTGTCGGCTTTGTCTTTGACGTCGTGGAACTGGTCAAACATCAACAGGGTTTTCTTCAGCGCTTCGGCTGCCACACCACCCACTGCGGCGTCTTCGAGCAAGTCGATCAACGGGGTCAGGTTGTAGCCACCCAGCATCGTGCCCAACAGCTCCGTGGCTTTTTCACGGCTGATCAGCGCACATTTTTCAGTGCCATGGGCCACAGCAGCCAAGTAGCTCGCTTTGACTTTGGCCGCATCGTCCACACCGGCAGGCACGCGGTGGGTGATGAGGTCAACCAAGGTGGCTTCTTCGCCTTGGGGCGGGTTCTTCAGCAGCTCAATCAGCTCGCCGGTTTGCTGCGCCGTCAGGGGCAGCGGGGGGATGCCCAGCGCTTTACGCTCGGCCACATGGTCACGGTAGGCTTTCAACATGGTTTTCTCTCCGGTCTATCAAATCAAAAAAGTAAAGGTTATTTCTTGGCCAGGCCCGCACCCGTGTTCAAGCCTTCCAACAAGCTCACAGGAGGTGCCAATTTCATGGCTTCTGCCACGGCCATTTGGTCTGGGCTTTGGCATTCGTCGGCCATGCGTTGACCAAGTTTGCTGTTCATCAGCATCGACTTGTTTGACAGCTGCAACCACATGGCACCTGCATGTGGGTCTTCTAGGCGTATCGCGCCAGTGGCCGACACCACAGGACTCATGTGGAAGGTGTGCTTGTTCATTTGCACGTGGAAATGGCCTGGGTTTTGTGCATCAACGCTCACGTAAACAGAGTTACCCAACTCGCAAGCCATGCGCCCCGTATGCACTTGTTCTGCCAGCATTTTTTGGTCTTGCTCTAATGCAAGCTCAGAAGCTGGCATGGGCAATGGCGCAATAGGTCGTTTGTATGCAGTCACCGCTTTGGCTTGCGTTTTTGCCTTGGTGTGCGTCGTGTCTTTTGTCTTGTGCTCAACTTTGGCTTTAACTGCGAGTTTGACTGTCTTGCCCTCTTCGGGCGTTGCTGCTGCCACCATGGCTGGGTAAAGCGCCAAGCACACCACGCCTAACATCATCGCTTTACGCATGCCGGTCTCCTTGTGAATCACTGAAGAATAGCCGCACTTCATCAGGCAATTGGCACCCTGTGCTGTGCGCACGCTCGATCAGGTGCCAAAAAAAACGATAACTCGCGCGGTCGTGCAAATGACCTTGGTGGCTGATCGGCGCCCAATTTGCTGCCTGTGCAGCCAAAACAATCTCGCTGGCTTGCTCAATCTCAGCCTCATCGGGTGCCATGGCCTCCAAGATGGGGCGAATCTGCGCAGGGTGAATGCTCCACATGCGGGTGAAACCAAACGCATGCGCGGCACGCTCTGCTGCAGCGCGCATGGCCTTTGTGTCACTGAACTCCGTCACCACACAGTGCGAGGGTACTTTGCCATGGGCATGGCACGCGCTGGCAATTTCTAACTTGGCTCTTACCACCAAAGGGTGGCTGAATTGCCCTTCAGACGTCATGCCATGCGCGGGAATAGCGCCGCCATGGGCTGACACAAAATCCATCAATCCAAAACTCAGTGACTGCACGCGGGGGTGGGCTGCAATCTCAAACGCACGGTGGACCGCAGCGGGTGACTCGATCAAGACCTGCAAAGGCAAATGCCCTGCCCCTGCTTGCATCAAGGCGCGCTCGGCACGCTCAACGTCCGCTACCGACTCGACCTTGGGCACCATGATGTGGCGCAAGCGGTGGCCCGCCTTGCCCGCAATCTGAGCAATGTCTGCATCAAACGAAGGGTGATCGGCAGGATGGACACGCACCGCCACACGCGCCTCTTGGGCAGCGCCGAGTGCGAGCTCGGTCACCAAGGCCGCGTGTTCGGCTTCGCCGCCCACCGGCGCACCGTCTTCGCAATCCAGCGTGGCGTCAAACACGCAGGTACCAAACTCTTGCGTCATCTCCGCTTGCAGTTGCAAGCTTTTACGCATGCGCGCCTCCACACCACTGTAATGGTCGCACACGGGCAATTGAATCGCCGAGGCTTGTGCGCCCAACAACACATCACGCGGATGCGCACCCCCTCCAACCTTAAGGGCGGTAAGGGAAGCGAGGCTCATGCGGGCTAGGTCCTGCAGTGGCTTACTTGATCAGGTGGGCCACGCCAGCTTGCTCTTCGGTCAACTCTTTGAGCGTCTTGTCGATGCAGCTTTGGCTAAAAGCGTCGATGGCCAAGCCCTCAACCACCTTGTATTCACCGTTTTCGCAGGTCACAGGGAAACCAAACATGACATCTTTAGGAATGCCATACCAGCCTTGCGAGGGAATGCCCATGGTCACCCACTTGCCGTTGGTGCCCAAAGCCCAGTCACGCATGTGATCGATGGCAGCGTTGGCAGCCGAAGCAGCAGACGACAAGCCACGGGCTTCAATGATGGCGGCGCCGCGCTTGCCCACGGTGGGCAAGAACACATTGGCGTTCCACTCTTGGTCGTTGATCATGTCCTTGACCGACTCACCCTTGATGGTGGCAAAACGGTAGTCGGCGTACATCGTGGGCGAGTGATTGCCCCAGACGGTGAGTTTCTCAATGTCAGCCACAGCTTTGCCTGTCTTGGCCGCAATTTGGCTGGCCGCTCGGTTGTGGTCCAAGCGCAGCATGGCGGTGAAATTGCCTGGCTTGAGGTCAGGTGCAGCCTTCATGGCGATGTAGGCGTTGGTGTTGGCGGGGTTGCCGACCACCAGCACTTTGACATCGCGGGACGCCACGGCGTTCAAGGCCTTGCCTTGGGTTGTGAAGATGGCGCCGTTGATGGCCAACAACTCAGCACGCTCCATGCCAGGGCCGCGAGGACGCGACCCCACCAACAAGGCGAAATCGGTATCTTTGAAAGCGGTCATTGGATCTGAATGCGCTTCCATGCCCACCAACAGGGGGAAGGCGCAGTCGTCGAGCTCCATCATCACACCCTTGAGTGCTTTTTGGGCTTTCTCGTCAGGGATTTCCAACAATTGCAAGATCACGGGTTGGTCTTTGCCAAGCATTTCGCCGGAGGCGATGCGAAACAACAAGGCATAACCGATTTGGCCAGCTGCGCCAGTAACGGCAACGCGAACAGGCTTTTTGCTCATGATGAAAACTCCAAAGGTAAGTGAGGGATAAAAAAAGATCTTGCAAGTTTACCCGCGAAAACCCTCGCAAGACCTGTCTTATGTCTTATAGAAGATATGATGCGAGCTTGACAAAGACCTGACACTCCATTTTTTACCCACCATGGCCACCCAAGCACCTTTTGTTGATGCCCAAGTTGCCTTAGGCAGTTCGGACGGCCTGAGTTTGGCGACTGTGCAGGCTGCTCTGACACCAGCATTCAGTCCGCTCTATCAACAAATTAAGGGATTGATCCTGCAAAGCCTCCAGTCAGGAGAGTGGAAGCCAGGCGAGGCCATCCCCAGCGAAATGGAATTGGCCGCGCGCTTTCGAGTCAGCCAAGGAACGGTTCGTAAAGCGATTGACGAGTTGTCGGCCGACAATTTGGTGGTGCGACGTCAAGGCAAAGGCACTTTTGTGGCAACGCACGCAGAACGGCAAGTGCAATATCGTTTTTTGAAGCTGCAACCGGACAACGGCGACACACAAAGCGAGGGCCCAGCTGCTCGCACGATCATTGACTGCAAACGTTTACGAGCCAGTGCGGACGTGGCGCGCGCCATGAGTTTACGCACCGGCGACTCGGTGCTTCAAGTGCGCCGCGTGCTGTCTTTTTCCGGCGTCCCCACCATTTTGGAAGACCTTTGGTTGCCAGGCACACCATTCAAAGGATTAACTGCTGAACGTCTGAGCAGTCATCAAGGCGCCATGTACGCCATGTTCGAAACCGAATTTGGCGTGCGCATGGTGCGGGCAGAAGAAAGTATTCGTGCCGTCACCCCTGACGGTGAGCAAGCCACATTGCTGTCTGTCACCACCGCTACTCCGCTTCTGAGCGTCGAACGCGTTGCGTACACGTACAACGATACACCCATGGAGTTGCGCCGAGGTTTGTACCGCACGGACACCCACCATTACCGCAACGCGCTGAATTGAGGCATGAAACCCTCGCGTCAGTTTGTTGCAGTGCAATAGAATGAAAAACTGTTCTCATCAGCAGACCAAACTCAAGAAAGAATCCTATCCATGACCGAGCTTGCCAAAAAGCGGCCTGAGTTCCGCAACATCAACGCATTAACGGACTTACCCTCCTACCGACTCCCTGCAGCGGGCATTGTGTCGATCTTGCACCGTATCAGTGGTGCCATCATGTTTTTGCTGCTGCCCTTCATCATTTGGATGTTTGACACATCGGTCTCGTCCGAAATCTCTTTCGCCAAATTCAGTGCAGCCTTCAACATCGGCTTGGGTTTTGTACCCGGATGGTTTCTCAAATTGGTCGCCTTGGCTATTTTGTGGGCTTACTTGCACCACATGATTGCTGGTGTGCGTCATCTGTACATGGACATTTGCCATGCGGTGACCAAAGAATTTGGTCAATCTTCTGCCGTTATCACTTTGGTGTTGAGCTTGGGCCTGACCGCCCTCCTGGGTGCCAAGCTCTTTGGTCTGTACTAATTTGATATGTGGCACAGCACGTGAGCTTTGCCCCAAACTGAAAGGATTTCACCTATGTCCGTAAATTACGGTTCCAAACGAGTCGTTGTTGGCGCCCACTATGGTCTTCGCGACTGGCTGGCTCAGCGCGTCACTGCGGCCTTGATGACGCTTTTCACCTTGGTGGTGTTGACGCAGGTTTTACTGACCAGCGGCGCCATCGGCTATGACAAGTGGGCTGGCATTTTCAGTACCCAATGGATGAAGGCTCTGACCTTCACGGTCTTTATTGCCCTGACTTACCACGTGTGGGTGGGTATGCGTGACATTTGGATGGACTACATCAAGCCTGTCGGTACACGTTTGGTTTTGCAAGTTTTCACTTTGGTTTGGCTGGTGTCGTGTCTCGGCTGGGCCATTCAGGTTCTCTGGAGGCTCTGATTCATGACTGTTAAAAGCTCTATCCCACGTCGCAAATTTGACGTGGTCATTGTCGGTGCCGGTGGTTCTGGCATGCGCGCCTCGCTGCAACTGGCACGTGCTGGTTTGAACGTGGCGGTGTTGTCCAAAGTGTTTCCTACCCGCTCGCACACCGTGGCAGCGCAAGGCGGCATTGGTGCCTCCTTGGGCAACATGAACGAAGACAACTGGCACTACCACTTCTACGACACCGTCAAAGGCTCTGACTGGCTCGGCGACCAAGACGCCATCGAATACATGTGCCGCGAAGCCCCCAAGGTGGTGTACGAGTTGGAGCACATGGGCATGCCGTTTGACCGCAACCCAGACGGCACCATCTACCAACGCCCCTTTGGCGGCCACACCGCCAACTACGGCGAAAAAGCCGTCGAGCGCGCTTGCGCCGCAGCAGACCGCACCGGTCACGCCATGCTGCACACGCTTTACCAGCAAAACGTGGCGGCCAAAACCACCTTCTTTGTCGAGTGGATGGCACTGGACCTGATTCGTGACGAAGCCGGTGACGTGGTCGGTGTGACCGCGCTGGAGATGGAAACCGGCGAGCTGTACATCTTGGAAGCCAAGACCACACTGCTGGCCACCGGCGGCGCAGGCCGCATCTTTGCCGCATCAACCAACGCCTTCATCAACACCGGCGACGGCTTGGGCATGGCTGCACGCGCAGGCATTCCGCTCGAAGACATGGAGTTCTGGCAATTCCACCCCACGGGCGTGGCCGGTGCGGGCGTGTTGTTGACCGAAGGTTGCCGTGGCGAAGGCGCGATCTTGCGCAACAGCAATGGCGAGCGCTTCATGGAGCGCTATGCCCCTGCCTACAAAGACTTGGCCCCGCGCGACTACGTGTCGCGCTGCATGGACCAAGAGATCAAAGAAGGCCGTGGCTGCGGACCCAACAAGGACTACATCAACCTCGACATGACCCACCTGGGCGTCGAGACCATCATGAAGCGTCTGCCTTCGGTGTTTGAAATTGGCCATAACTTTGCCAACGTCGACATCACCAAAGAGCCAATCCCTGTGGTGCCCACCATCCATTACCAAATGGGCGGCATCCCCACCAACATCCACGGTCAAGTCGTCACACAAGACGCCAACAACCAAAGCGTGGTGGTCAACGGCTTGTACGCAGTGGGCGAATGCTCTTGCGTGAGCGTGCACGGCGCCAACCGCCTAGGCACCAACTCGCTGCTCGACTTGCTGGTGTTTGGCCGCGCTGCGGGCAACCACATTGTGGAGTTCAACCAGCAAAACAAACACCACAAGCACCTACCAGAAAACGCCGCCGACATCTCGCTGGCCCGTCTGGCCCGCCTGGACAGCAACAGCACCGGCGAATACGCTCAAGACGTGGCCAACGACATCCGCAACACCATGCAGTCGCACGCCAGCGTGTTCCGCACCCAGGCTTTGATGGACGAAGGTGTGACCAAGATTGCTGAGTTGCGTGAGCGTGTGCAAAACATCGGTCTCAAAGACAAGTCGAAGGTGTTCAACACAGCACGCATCGAAGCGCTGGAAGTTGAGAACTTGATCGAAGCCGCACAAGCCACCATCGTGTCGGCAGCTGCCCGTCACGAAAGCCGTGGAGCACACACCGTGGACGACTACGGTGACACGCCAGAACACCCCAACGGCCGCAACGACACCGAGTGGCACAAGCACACCCTGTGGCACAAAGAAGGCAATCAGTTGTCTTACAAGCCGGTTCAAATGAAACCGCTCACCGTTGAGAGCGTCGAGCTCAAGACCCGTACTTTCTGATCAGGCAAGCACCATGACAAAACGCACGTTTCAAATTTACCGCTACGACCCAGACACCGACGCCAAGCCTTACATGCAAACCCTTGAGGTTGAATTGGACGGCAGCGAGCGCATGCTGCTGGACGCCTTGATGAAACTCAAGGCCGTCGACCCCACCATCTCCTTCCGCCGCTCATGCCGCGAAGGCGTGTGCGGCTCGGACGCCATGAACATCAATGGCAAAAACGGCTTGGCTTGTTTGACCAACATGAACACCTTGCCTGGCACCATCGTGTTAAAGCCTTTGCCTGGCCTGCCTGTCATTCGCGACATGATCGTGGACATGACCCAGTTCTTCAAGCAGTACCACTCTATCAAGCCCTACTTGGTCAACGACACCCAGCCGCCCGAAAAAGAACGCCTGCAGTCACCCGAAGAGCGTGACGAGTTGAACGGTTTGTACGAGTGCATTTTGTGCGCGAGCTGCTCCACCAGCTGCCCATCGTTTTGGTGGAACCCCGACAAGTTTGTCGGTCCCGCAGGTTTGTTGCAGGCCTATCGCTTCATTGCCGACAGCCGCGACCAAGACACCGCTGGCCGTCTGGACAACCTCGAAGACCCGTATCGCCTGTT
>CANFYL010000069.1 GCA_947451285.1 Comamonadaceae bacterium | reverse complement strand
TTGAGGTGGGGGTGGACCCCGCGCATGCCTCGTTCTTGCACCGGTTTTTCAACGACGAGTCGCTGGACGACACCTATGGCAAACAATTTCGCGGCGCCAGTGCTGGCGAGATAGACGGGCAACGCTGGCCGATGACCCGGGTGATGCGCGAGTTCGACCAACCTCAGATCAGTGTAGAGGCCATGCCGTTTGGCATGCGCCTGACCAGCCTGCGTCCGATGACCGAGGCCTTGACCCATGTGCGGGTGACGCATGCGATTTTTCCGCACACCTTTGTGATTCCGCTCTCTGAGACCATGACCATCACGCAGATGCATGTGCCGGTGGATGACACGCACACGTATTGGTATTCGGTGTTCACCAGTTTTGAAGGTCCGGTCGACAAAGAGGCCATGCGCAACCAACGTTTGCAAGCGATTGATTTGCCCGACTACACACCCAAATCAGGCCGCCACAACCAGTGGGGGTTTGACCCGCAAGAACAAATGACGCGCACTTACTTAGGCATGGGCGAGAACGACATCAATGTGCATGACCAGTGGGCCTGCGAAAGCATGGGCCCGATCCAGGACCGTACCCGCGAGCACCTGGGCACCAGCGACAAAGCCATCATGGCCAACCGCCGCACGCTGTTGCAAGCGATTGACGATGTGGCGGCGGGCAAGCTGCCGCCTGGCTTGGCGCAAGCCGAGGTGGCCAGCCAACGCATCGGCCCCGACACGGTGGACGGCATTGCCCCCGCGCACGACTGGCAAGCGTGGTGGCAGCGCGCCGTAGAGGCCAAGCGTGCCGGCGCGCCTTGGCCTGCGGCACTGACCGCAGCCTCCACCGACGCCGCAAACCTCCATCCCCAGGTGAGCGCATGAGCAGCTTTGCCACACGCTGTGGCTTAGACACGCCAGCATGGCAAGCGGCGGTGGCCCGCACCACACAACTGCTGCGCGCCAGCGGCATCGAACTGGTGCGTTTGGCCTGGTGCGATGTGCATGGCGTGACACGCTGCAAAACTTTGGTGACCGAAGCCGCCATTGACGCGCTGCACAACGGGGTGGGCATGGTGAGCACCTTGTTGCTCAAAGACACCTCGGACCGTACCGCGTTCAAGGTGTTTGAAGCCAGCATCAGCAATGAGTTGCCGGGCTTTGAATTTGCGAGCAATTTGCTGCTGATGCCCGACCCGGACAGCCTGCATATCTTGACGTGGGTGGACCACACCGCTTGGTTGCAATGCCAGCCCTGGTTCCCCAACGCACAGCCTGTGGCGCTGGACAGTCGCTACCAATTGCAAAGCGCACTCGCACGTTTGGCCGAGCAGGGTTTGGGCCTGGTGTGTGGCCTGGAAATTGAATTTCACATTTACCGCTTGCAAGACGCCACGCATGGCAAAGACCTCGACCCCGACTTGGCCACCTGGCCAGGCCCCGCGCCTGCGGTGCGGATGATTCACCCGGGCTACCGCCTGCTGTCCGAACACGACATGGACCAATGCGAGGAGCCGCTGCGCATCGTGCAACGCACCGCGCAAGGCTTGGGGCTGCCTTTGTTGTCGCTGGAAATTGAGTTCGGGCCCAGCCAAGTGGAAGCGGTGTTCAGTGCCACCGATGCACTGACGGCTGCCGACAACATGGTGCTGTTTCGCAATGGAGTGCGCCAGGCGCTTCGGCGTGCGGGCTACCACGCGACCTTCATGTGTCGCCCGCCGTTTCAACACATCATGTCCAGCGGCTGGCATTTGCACCAGTCGTTGGTCAAGCTTGACAGTGGCCGCAATGTGCTGATGCGCGACGCGGCTGCGCCCCACACCCAGGCCCATGACGCACGACACACGCTGTCTGATTTAGGAGCGCACTATTTGGCGGGTTTGCTGGACCATGCCCAAGGCAGCACGCTGCTGTGCACACCCACGGCCAATGGCTACGGACGTTTTCAACCCAACACCTTGGCCCCACAGGCCATTCTGTGGGGACGCGACAACCGAGGCGCCATGTTGCGCGTGATTGGCCAGGCGGGCGACCCTGCCACACGGATTGAAAACCGTTTGGGCGAACCCGCTGCCAACCCCTATCTGTACATGGCCTCGCAAATTCACGCGGGCTTGGCAGGCATGGCGCAACAACGCATGCCACCGCTGGCCACAGAAGCGCCTTATCAAACGCCTGACGGCGACGACACAGGTAGCACACGCATTCCCAGCCACTTGGGCGAGGCCTTGGGCGCCTTTCAAGCCGATGCGGCAATGGCGCAAGGATTTGGCGATGCGTTTGTGCGCTACTACAGCCGCATCAAGCAAGCGGAGCAGCAACGCTTTGAAGCGGCCGAAGACACTTTGGAGTTTCAGCGGCGAGAATATTTCGCCCGCATCTGACAGCACGCTCAAGGACAATTTTTATGATTCGCATCACCCTCTTCAACCATGCCCAAGACACGCAAGGCACCACCATCGAGGCCAAGCCAGGACACAGCTTGATGAAGGCGGCTGTGTCAGCCGATATTGAGGGCGTGGCCGCCGACTGTGGCGGTACCCTGACCTGCGCCACCTGCCATGTGATGGTGCGCGAACCCTGGCTGAGCCAGTTACCCGCCATGAGCGACGACGAAGACGGCATGCTGGACTTTGCCGCCTGCACACGCCAAGCCAACAGCCGTTTGTCGTGTCAGATCACGCTGACCGCGACGATGGACGGGATGCAAGTGGATTTGCCAGCCAGCCAGTACTGACCGGCCAGCGTGCGCTGCTGGCCACATCAGCAGTCACCAGGAGGCCGGCGCTGGAGGGTGTGGTGCTTTAGCGCATGCCGGGAAAGCCGCCACCGCCCATGCCGGGCATGCCTTTCATGCCCCCCATGCGCTTCATCATTTTCATGAGGCCGCCACCGCGCATTTTTTTCATCATGTCTTGCATTTGCTCAAACTCTTTGAGCAAGCGGTTGACGTCTTGCACTTGAACACCGGCACCAGCGGCAATGCGGCGCTTGCGTGTGGCTTTGATGAGATCGGGTTTGCGGCGCTCTAGCGCGGTCATGCTGTGGATGATGCCTTGCTTGCGACCGATGTCTTTTTCGGCGCGGGTCAGGTCGACTTCACTGGCTTTGGCCGCCATCTGTGTGGGCAGTTTGTCCATCAGGCTCGATAAGCCACCCATGGCGCGCATTTGCTGAATTTGGGCCAAGAAGTCGTTCAAGTCAAAGGCGTCACCGCGCTTGACTTTGTCGGCCAGCTTTTGCGCGGCCTCCATGTCCACGCCGGCCGTGACTTGCTCGACCAAGGCCAAGATGTCACCCATGCCCAAGACGCGACCGGCGTGGCGTTGGGCATCAAAGAGTTCCAGGCCATCGAGCTTTTCGCTGGTACCCGCAAATTTGATGGGCGCGCCGGTGATTTGGCGCACCGACAGGGCTGCGCCACCGCGTGAGTCGCCGTCGAGTTTGGTCAACACAATGCCGGTGAGCGCCAAGGCTTCTTTGAACGCTTTGGCGGTGTTGATGGCGTCTTGACCCTGCATGGCGTCGACCACAAACAAGGTCTCCACCGGGTTGAGCACGCGATGCAAGGTCTTGATTTCTTGCATCAACGCTTCGTCAATGGCCAGGCGACCCGCGGTGTCGACCAGCAGCACATCAAAGTAATGCTTGCGCGCATAGTCAAGCGCTGCACGTGCGATATCTTCGGGTTTTTGATCGGGGCTGCTGGGGAACCACTCAGCACCCGCTTGTGCGGTGACGGTTTTCAACTGCTCGATGGCGGCTGGACGGTACACGTCACCCGAGACAGTGAGCACTTTCTTTTTGCGCTGGTTGATGAGCCAACGCGCCAGCTTGGCGGTGGTGGTGGTTTTACCCGCGCCCTGCAAACCCGCCATCAGGATGACGGCTGGCGGTTGTGCCGCCAAGTTGAGGTCGCTCACCCCCTCGCCCATGGTGGCCGCCAACTCTTGGTTGACGATCGCGACCAAGGCCTGACCGGGTTGCAGTGAACCAATGACTTCTTGGCCCAGGGCTTTTTCTTTCACCCGGGCAATGAAGTCGCGCACCACGGGCAGGGCCACGTCGGCTTCGAGCAAGGCCATGCGCACCTCGCGCAACATGTCGGCCACGTTGCTTTCGGTGATGCGGGCCTGTCCGCTGATGTGTTTGACCAGGCGTGAGAGTTTGTCGGTGAGGGTGGAAGCCATGAATAACCCCAACAGGGGTGAGGTGGTAGTGGATAGCAAAACGCTAAACTTGCTGCATGATTTTAGCCAGCGACACTCCACTCACTTGGTGGCTCGGCCTGCCCACTGCAGCGGCCTACGCGTTGACCGCCTTGATCGGCCCTCGCATTGCTGCTGCGCGCGGTCACCGCTTGTTGGTGATGCCCTGGGTCTTGCACGGACTTGGATTGGTGTTTGCGCTGTTTGGCGCCCAAGAGGGTCTTGTGCGATTTGGGTTTGCACCTGCCTTGTCTGTCACGGCATGGTTGATGTTCACGTTTTATTTGTTGGAACAACATTGGTTTCCACAACTGCGGGTGCGCTGGACTTTGGCCATCTTGGGTGCTGCGGCGGTGCTCTTGGCCGCCTTTTTCCCAGGTGCACCTTTGCACGTCGCCACCTCGCCTTGGTTACCTTTGCATTGGGCCTTGGGCATTGCGTCGTACGGTCTGTTCGCTGCCGCCGTGGTTCACGCCTGGTTGATGACCCGGGCAGAAAAAAATATGCGCATGGGTGTGGACAGCCATGTGGGCTTGCCCTTGTTGACCTTGGAGCGTTTGACCTTTCGCTTTGTCAACGCCGGTTTTTTGCTGTTGACCGCAACCTTGGCCGCGGGTTGGTTGTTTGGCGACAGCTTGTATGGCGCCCAAGCGGCTTGGCGCTGGGACCACAAGACTGTGTTTTCTTTGTTGTCATGGGTCACCTTTGCCGTGTTGTTGCTGGGCCGTCAGCGATTCGGTTGGCGTGGTCGAACCGCGGTGCGCGTGCTCTATATTGGTTCGGGCTTGTTGCTGTTGGGCTATGCAGGCTCACGCTTTGTGCTTGAAGTGATCTTAGGTCGCAGCACATGAAGTACTTGGTGCTGCTGCTGGTTGTGCTGGGGGGCATTTGGTGGCTACGTCAGCAGCGACCCGAGCGACCAAGCAAGCCCACCGATCCGCGTCCAGGCCCCCAAGTCATGGTGGCCTGCACTCAGTGTGGCGTGCATTTGCCTGAATACGATGCGGTGCAAGGACATCTTGGCTTTTACTGCAGCGAGGCGCACCGCCAGCGTCTCGAAACTTGAGCTCATCCATGCCCGCCGACACCCTGTGGCGACAAGGCTGGTACACATTTGCCCACCCAGTGGCCTCACCCAACTTTGGCCCTCGCCCAAAGAAAAGTGAAATAGACCTGGTCGTCATTCATTCGATCAGTCTGCCGCCAGGTGAGTACGGTGGGCCCGAAGTGCAAGCGCTTTTCACCAACACCTTGGATTGGGATGCGCACCCCTACTTTGCGCAAATTCGCGGCATAGAGGTGTCAGCGCATTTTTTCATCCGCCGCAATGGGGACTTGATTCAGTTTGTCAGCTGTGATGACCGAGCCTGGCACGCAGGTCGATCACACTATCGGGGTCGCGACGATTGCAACAATGACTCCATCGGAATTGAATTGGAAGGACTGGAGGGCAGAGCCTTTGAAACGGCCCAGTATGAAACCCTCAGTGATTTGACTGCTGCAATCGCTCAGCACTACCCCATCGCTCACATCGCAGGCCATGAGCACATCGCTGCGGGACGCAAACAAGACCCGGGTTCAGGCTTTGATTGGCAACTTTTACAAGCATCTTTGGCTTGGCCGGATCGGTATTTCCCAAAAAGTGTTTTTCTTTCTCACTCAAACGAAAAAAAATGTGAGCGATGACTGTGCATGAAAAACACATGCATGACACCTTGATCATTTTTGATCTTTAGAAATCATAGGCATCAGCACACGAAAGTCGCTGAAAAAGCCCATGAATCCTTGTTTTAATTTTCATACCCGCATGCACATTGGGCTCACGCGGAATGTCAAAAAAACGAGCAATTGACACATCTTAGGCTCGCACCGAAAAAAGGCGTCACACCCGGCAAAACACTACCCCTAGTGTCTTGATGGGAGGGCGAACACCAGATATAGTGTGCGCTGTTGATGTGGCACTTTGAAAAATTGCGCATCCAAGACATCGATGCGGGTCATCCATTCTGCTGTCAAGGCCTATCGATACATCTATAACAAGGAAGAAAAAAAGTCATGCAAATTGCTCAGAACGCGCCGCACATCGCCAGCCACAGCCACCTGTCCACGCCGCAAGATCGCGTGGCTTTAGACTCGCCATCGATGCTGACGCATTACCAAATCATCCGTCGCAACGGCGCGGT
The DNA here is from genome assembly GCA_947451285.1 of Comamonadaceae bacterium. GTDB lineage: Bacteria > Pseudomonadota > Gammaproteobacteria > Burkholderiales > Burkholderiaceae_C > Limnohabitans. Next base: position 4,319 of record CANFYL010000069.1, on the reverse strand, counting down.
GGTTCCTTTTGAACCCGCCAAAATTGCGGTGGCCATGATGAAGGCGTTTTTGGCTGTGCACGGCACACAAGGCGCGGCATCGGCTAGCGTACGCGAAGTGGTGGACGCCTTGACACAAGCCGTGGTGCGCGCCTTGATGCGATCACGACCAGGCGGTGGCACGTTCCACATTGAAGACGTCCAAGACCAAGTGGAATTGGGCTTGATGCGCGGAGGTCACCACGAGATTGCACGTGCCTACGTGTTGTACCGCGAGCGACGCACACAAGAACGCGCCCATGTCAAAGAGCAACAAACGCCCGCAATGCCGGCCTTGCATGTGATGGACGGCGGTCAGCGCGTGCCGCTTGACATCCACCATTTACAAGCATTGATCAACGATGCGTGTATGGGCTTGAGTGCAGACGTCAAACCCGAGCCCATCATGGCCGAGACCATGCGCAACTTGTACGACGGCGTGCCCATGGATGAGGTTTACAAGGCTGCCATCTTGGCCACCCGTACCCTGATTGAAAAAGATCCAGACTACACCTACGCCACCGCGCGTTTGCTGATGCACACCATTGTGCGCGAGGTGTTGGACCAAGAAGTGGCCCACTCGGACATGGGACAGCACTATGCCGATTACTTTCCGCAGTTCATCAAGAAAGGCGTAGACAACGACTTGCTGGATGAGCGCCTGCTGCAATTTGACTTGAAACGCTTGGGCCAAGCGCTCAAAGCCGACCGTGACTTGAAGTTCGATTACCTCGGTCTGCAAACCTTGTACGACCGCTATTTCTTGCACGTGCGCAAACAACGGATTGAACTTCCACAGGCCTTTTTCATGCGCGTGGCCATGGGCTTGTCGCTTGACGAAATCGATCGGGAAGCACGCGCAATTGAGTTCTATGAGATTTTGTCGTCCTTTGACTTCATGTCGAGCACGCCTACTTTGTTCAACAGCGGCACATTGCGTTCGCAACTCTCAAGTTGCTATCTGACCACCGTGCCCGACAACTTAGACGGCATTTACGAGTCCATCAAAGAAAATGCCCTGCTCTCCAAATTCGCAGGTGGTTTGGGCAATGACTGGACGCGCGTGCGCGCATTGGGTAGCCACATCAAAGGCACCAATGGCGAGTCACAAGGCGTGGTGCCTTTCCTCAAGGTCGTCAACGACACCGCCGTGGCTGTGAACCAAGGCGGCAAACGCAAGGGAGCGGTCTGTACCTACTTGGAAACCTGGCACCTAGACATCGAAGAGTTCTTGGAGCTGCGCAAGAACACGGGTGACGACCGTCGCCGCACACACGACATGAACACCGCCAACTGGATCCCTGATTTGTTCATGCGTCGCGTCATGGAAAAAGGCGAGTGGACCTTGTTCTCTCCCTCCGATGTCCCTGATTTGCACGACTTGTTTGGTTCAGCCTTTGAAAAAGCCTATTTGGCATACGAAGACAAGGCACGCCGGGGCGAAATCAAACCCAGCAAAACCGTGCAAGCAACAGACATGTGGCGCAAGATGCTCTCCATGCTGTTTGAAACGGGCCACCCTTGGATCACCTTCAAAGATGCCTGCAATGTGCGCTCGCCCCAGCAACACGCAGGCGTGGTGCACTCGTCGAATTTGTGTACTGAGATCACGCTCAACACCAGCGACACCGAAACCGCGGTGTGCAACCTGGGTTCTGTGAACCTCTCGCAGCACTTGAAAGACGGCCCCAACGGCAAAGAACTCGACCACGACAAGCTCAAGCGCACCATCACGGTGGCCATGCGCATGCTCGACAACGTGATCGACATCAACTACTACGCTGTCAAAAAAGCGCGTGACTCTAACCTGCGCCACCGTCCTGTGGGCTTGGGCGTGATGTCATTCCAAGACAGCTTGTACGAGATGCGCATTCCTTACGCTTCGCAAGCCGCTGTGGAATTTGCTGATACCTCGATGGAAGCCATTTGCTACTACGCCTACTGGGCCTCTACCGAGTTGGCCAAAGAGCGCGGCAAGTACTCGAGCTACAAAGGCTCTTTGTGGGACCGTGGCTTGTTGCCTCTCGACACCTTGGACATGCTGACCCAAGAGCGTGGCGGCTATGTGGAAGTGGACCGTTCAGCCACGCTGGACTGGGATGCACTGCGCAAGAAGATTGCACAAGACGGCATGCGCAACTCCAACTGCGTGGCCATTGCACCCACCGCCACCATCTCTAACATCATTGGCGTGGACGCTTCGATCGAGCCGTGCTTTGGCAACCTCTCGGTCAAGTCCAACTTGTCAGGTGAATTCACCGTGATCAACAGCTATTTGGTGCGTGACTTGAAACGCCTAGGCTTGTGGGATGACGTGATGGTGATGGACTTGAAACACTTTGATGGTTCGCTGCGTCCTATCGACCGCGTGCCACAAGAAATCAAAGCCCTGTATGCCACTGCTTTTGAAGTCGAGGCCACTTGGTTGGTGGAAGCCGCTGCACGCCGTCAAAAGTGGATTGACCAAGCGCAGTCGCTCAACATCTACATGGCCGGTGCATCGGGCAAGAAGCTCGACGAGACCTACAAGCTCGCATGGTTGCGCGGCTTGAAGACCACGTACTACTTACGCACATCCAGCGCGCAACAAGTGGAGAAATCCACCGTGCAAGCCGGTTCACACAATGCCGTGTCTTCCAGTGGTGCGAGCACGAGTGGGATGAGCGCACTCGAAGCCGCTGCCGCTGCCGCGCAAGCACAGATGAATGCCATTCCTGCCACTGACATCAAGTTCTGCGGCGTGGACGATCCCACCTGTGAATCGTGCCAGTGATTTTTTGCAATTGAGCAACACAAATCTGCAAGGAAGTGAATGAACGCTTTGCGTTTCACGTCCTTGCATTCATAATTAGCGTATTGGAAAATTTTCTATGTTGACCTGGGACGAAGAAGTTAAGCCCTCATCGCCATCTCCTCTTGCCAGCGGCACTTTGAGCCGCTCGATGGAACTCCCGCCTCTTTCAGCGACACCCTCAACTGTCGCCGCAGTCCGCACTCTGAATGACGGCGCAACTGCACCACTGACCCCTACACCCTCAATCGCTGCTGCGGTCAATGAGCGCCGCGTCAATGCAGCCGACAAGCGCATCATCAATGGTCAAACCGATGTGAACCAATTGGTTCCATTCAAGTACAAATGGGCTTGGGAAAAATACCTTGCTACCTGTGCCAATCATTGGATGCCGCAAGAAGTGAACATGACGCGCGACATCGCGTTGTGGAAAGACCCCAACGGACTGACTGAAGATGAGCGCCGCCTGATCAAACGCAACTTGGGTTTCTTTGTCACCGCCGACTCATTGGCCGCCAACAACATTGTGTTGGGCACCTACCGCCACATCACAGCCCCTGAATGCCGTCAGTTTTTGTTGCGTCAAGCATTTGAAGAAGCCATCCACACCCACGCTTACCAATACATCGTGGAGTCATTGGGATTGGATGAGTCTGAAATCTTCAATGCCTATCACGAAGTGCAATCGATCCGCGACAAGGATGAATTCCTGATTCCGTTCATTGACGCGATCATGAACCCTAACTTCCACACGGGCACACTCGAAACAGATCAGACCCTCCTAAAGTCTTTGATCGTCTTTGCGTGCTTGATGGAAGGCTTGTTCTTCTATGTGGGCTTCACGCAGATTTTGGCCTTAGGTCGCCAAAACAAAATGACGGGTGCAGCCGAACAGTACCAATACATCTTGCGTGATGAGTCGATGCACTGTAATTTCGGCATTGACTTGATCAACACGATCAAACTCGAAAATCCACAGTTGTGGACCTCAGATTTCAAAGCTGAGATCAAAGATTTGTTCATGAAAGCAGTTGAGTTGGAATACCGCTACGCTGAAGACACCATGCCGCGTGGCGTGCTGGGCTTGAATGCTTCCATGTTCAAAGGCTATTTGCGTTACATCGCCAACCGCCGGGCCACACAAATTGGCTTGGAGCAGTTGTTCCCCAACGAAGAAAACCCCTTCCCTTGGATGAGCGAGATGATCGATCTGAAAAAGGAACGCAACTTCTTTGAAACCCGTGTGATCGAGTACCAATCGGGTGGTGCTTTGTCTTGGGATTGATGACTCACACCATGTTTACCAATTTGTCCGTCACACAAATAAACACCCAATTCGAGGTGGTGTGCTGGGCTCACAGTGTTCATGGGGTTGGACCCGGGTCCAGCGCCATGAATCGCTTCGCATGCATCCAACAGATGCGGAGTGCTTTTCACCCAATGATCTCAACTTGATCTAGGAGAATATAAAAATGGCAACTGCAAAAAAACCGGCCGCTAAAAAGGCCCC
>CANFYL010000068.1 GCA_947451285.1 Comamonadaceae bacterium | reverse complement strand
GACCCAGTGCCAAGTTGGCGTCGTCATGGGGTCCAATTCCGATTGGGACACCATGCAACACGCAGCCCAGATTCTCCAAGAATTTGGCATCCCCTTTGAAACCCGCGTGGTTTCGGCCCATCGCATGCCAGACGACATGTTTGCGTATGCCGAAAGCGCCCAAGGGCGGGGTCTGCGCGCCATCATCGCAGGTGCCGGCGGTGCGGCCCATTTGCCCGGCATGCTGGCCGCCAAAACCATCGTGCCTGTGCTGGGTGTGCCGGTGGCGAGCCAACATTTGCAAGGGGTGGATTCCTTGCACAGCATCGTGCAAATGCCCAAGGGCATTCCAGTGGCCACCTTTGCCATTGGCAAGGCAGGCGCTGCCAACGCTGCCTTGTTTGCCGTGGCCTTGCTGGCGTCCGGCGATGCAGCATTGACGGCCAAGTTGCAGGCGTTTCGCGTGGCGCAGACCGAAGTGGCCCGCCACATGACCCTGCCCCCAACACCATGAGCGACGCGCGCCAGCCTTTGTTGCCCGGTGTCACGCTGGGCGTGTTGGGCGGCGGCCAGCTCGGGCGCATGTGGGCGCACGCGGCGCAGCGCATGGGCTACTACACCGCCGTGCTCGACCCCGATGCCCAAAGCCCTGCGGGTTGGGTGAGCCATCACCACATCCGCACCGACTACCTCGACCCCCAAGGTCTGGCGCAGCTGTCGAGCCTGTGCCAGGCCGTGACCACCGAATTTGAAAACGTCCCAGCAGATGCGCTGGCGCAACTCGCGGCCACCTTGCCCGTGTCGCCCGCCGCCTCTGCTGTGGCCATTGCGCAAGACCGTGCGCGTGAGAAGGCCCACTTTGTGCAATGCGGCGTGCCGGTGGCCCCACATGCGGTGATCGATACATCCGAACAGCTGGCGGCAGTTCCCGACAGTTTGTTGCCTGGCATTTTGAAAACCTCCCGCATGGGCTACGACGGCAAAGGCCAACTGCGCGTGCGCACACGTGACGAGTTGAATGCCGGCTGGGCCACCTTGGGGTCTGTGCCTTGCGTGTTGGAAAAAATGTTGCCGCTTGCTGCCGAGTGCTCGGTCATCGTGGCGCGTGGCCGTGATGGTGCCTGCGTCCACTTGCCGATCCAGCGCAACCTGCACCGCGGCGGCATCTTGGCCGTCACCGAGGTGTGGGCCGGTAACGTCTCGGCCGAGCTGGCGCAACAAGCGGTGGCTGCTGCCCAGGCCGTGGCCGAGGGCTTGAGTTATGTGGGCGTGTTGTGCGTCGAGTTCTTTGTGCTCGCCGATGGCGCGCTGGTGGTCAATGAAATTGCGCCACGCCCCCACAACAGCGGGCACTACAGCCAAGATGCGTGCGATGTGTCGCAGTTCGAATTGCAAGTGCGCTGCATGGCCGACTTGCCGCTGACCCAGCCGCGCCAACACAGCCCCGCGATCATGCTCAATCTGTTGGGCGACTTGTGGTTTCCACACGCATTGGGTTCTGAGCCGATCGAGCCGCCTTGGGCCCAGGTCTTGGCGTTGCCTGGCACGCACTTGCACCTGTACGGCAAGTGCGAGGCGCGCGTAGGCCGCAAGATGGGGCACCTCAACATCACGGCAGCCACGCCCGAGCAAGCCCACAGAACCGCCTTGCAAGCTGCTGTTTTATTGGGCATTGCGCCGTTTTGACGCGCACTGATACATCGCATGTCAAGCCAAGCCATGATTCAAGACGGTGCCGACCCTCAAGCCCAAACCAAAGCTGCCCAAGCCTTAAGGCGCGGCGAGTTGCTGGGTTTGCCCACGGAAACGGTGTATGGTTTGGCGGCCGATGCCTGCAATGACCAAGCAGTGGCCGCCATTTTTGCGGCGAAGGGGCGCCCGATGGACCATCCCTTGATCGTCCACGTGGCCAATGCCCAAGGCGTGCTGCACTTTGCGCGTGAGGTGCCCGACTTTGCGGCCCGCCTGATCGCCGCTTTTTGGCCCGGTCCCCTGACCCTGATCTTGCCCCGACGCCCAGGCGTGGCGGGTGCGGCGGCGGGTGGTCAAGACTCGGTGGGTCTGCGCTGCCCCTCACACCCGGTAGCGCAAGCGGTGTTGCAACAGGCGTACGCATTGGGTGTGTTGGGTGTGGCCGCACCCAGTGCGAATGCGTTTGGTCGTGTCAGCCCTACCACCGCAGCGCATGTGGTGAGTGAGTTCGGGGGGAATTTGATGGTGCTCGATGGGGGCGCTTGCGCGGTAGGCATCGAGTCCACCATCATCGACTGCACCAGGGGTGCTCCTGTGTTGCTGCGCCCGGGTTTGTTGACAACACAAGCACTCAGCTTGGCGTGTGGCCAGGTGGTGCAGTTGTCAACGGCTTTGCAGGGGCAACTCGACCCGCAAGCCCCAAGGGCCTCTGGCACCCTCGCCTCGCATTACGCACCCCGTGCTCAAGTTCGTCTCATCGAGGGCCAAGACATGGCGACGCAACTCCAGGGTTGGACCCAGGCGGCTGCCAAAGAAAGGCTGGCTCTGTGGACGCGCACCCCAGTTTCCATCCCTGCAGCACTTGCGCATCGTGTGCAGCAATACGCCATGCCAGCAGATGCAGTCGCCTGCGCGCACGAATTGTTTGCGCGCTTGCGGGCCTTTGACGACCAAGATGTGGATCACATTTGGGTGCAATCGCCGCCCGACGAGCCCGCCTGGGAGGGCGTGCTCGACCGTCTGCGGCGGGCTGCTGCCCTGGTTCGTTAAACTAGTCCGCTATTCAACGAGAGCTTGTGATGACTCACTCTTCTGTCCAACGTCTGATCGGTCTGTGCGTCTTGGCCCTGGCGAGCTTGCTGGTGGGCTGTGGCGGCGCTAGCAGCACTGTCAATCCTTTGCGCCCAACGCGCGTCGTTGCATTTGGTGACGCCTTCAGCGACGTGGGCTCTGGCAGTTTGACCAGTTTAGGGGGGCGCTTCACCATCAACGGGGATGGCACAAGCACTGTCAATATCAACACGCTGACCACACCGACCACGGTGGCTGAATCGTTTGCCAATTTCTATGGGCTTTGGTCCAAGGCGCCGACGGCGCGCAAGATGACGGCCGGGGCTTACCCCACACTCACCATCCCCACCACGGGCTTGGTGAGTTATGCGGCAGGCAACGCATTGATCAGTCCAACCGCCACTGCATGGGCGGGCGACACAGTGACATACCGAGACGGGTTGGGCGGCACAGATCCGAGTTTGCGCACCCAAGTGACTCAGTTTTTGGCCGATGGAGGCCCGCAGGAGAACGACTTGATTGTGGTCACTGCGGGCACCCGTGACTTGCTGTCTGTGGCCGTGCGTTATTTGGGCCGTACCGGCAATGTGACCCTGAAAGCCGATGGCAAGACACCTTGGACGCCACCCGCCAACTTGGTGGATAAGTTGGGCGGCAGCTTGATCTTGACCCAAGTTGCTGCACAACTTGATGTAGTGACACTTGAAATGGTGACCCAACTGGACCGGCTCATCACGGCGGGCGCCAAACACATTGTGGTGCTCGAGCCAATGAATTTGTCGCGCACACCTTGGGGCTTGTCTTTGGACACCACCTCAGTAAGTTTCTTGCGTTCCTTGAGCTACGACACCGACACCAGTTGCATCAAAGGCAACAACCAAAACTCCCTCCATTGCAAGTTGACCATTGCTTTGAGCAACAAATACCCACCCACTGTGTACGGTCAGAAACTGCTGGCCGTGGATTTGGCCCAATACACCAACTTGATGTCCGGCACCACGGCCACTGGCAATGCCAACACCTACGCTTCGTATTTCACCCAATTGCCCTCAGTGCCCGCTTGCTCGGTGAACCCCCCCATTGCTTCTCCCTTGGCGACGCGTACATTTGGCGGACTGAGCTGGGATGCGTCGAGCCTGAGTTCATCCACCACCAGCGGATGTGTCGCCAACCCCTCCATACCAGCCGTGTCGGGCGACGATGCCTGGACGGGTTGGGTGGACACCAGCTTCACCGCCTTCATGTTTGCTGACAACTTGAACCTCACACCGCAAGGCAATATCTTGTTGGCCAATTACGTCTTTGCCAGCAGCATGTACCGCGCTGCTTGGCGCTGATAACGCTTTGTTTCAGGGCAGCTGCGCTGTCCAATCCACCAAAGCATCTAAGGCTGGGCGTGCCGCGTTGGCATTGGGGTGGTTGAGAATGGCCACCAGCACCCAGCGCTTGCCGTTGCTGCTGTCCACATAACCCGCCACCCCCGCGACGTCTCGCAAGCTGCCGGTTTTCAGGTGAGCCACCGCCTGAGATTTGCTGCGCTTCAAGGTGCCATCCAAGCCTGTGATGGGCAACGAGCTCATCAACTCAGACATATGGGGTGACCCCCATGCCACTTGCAACAAACGTCCCAGGCCCAGCGTAGTGATGCGCTCATCGCGGCTCAGGCCTGAGCCGTTGTCGAGCACCGGCACTTCGCCGCCCACGCGCTCGCGCCACCAGCGTTGCACCACTTCGCGCGAAGCCTCCAAGCTGCCCACGCCACGTTGCTGCTGGCTCAAGGTGAGAAACAATTGTTGCGCCATCACGTTGTTGCTGTACTTGTTGATGTCGCGGATGGTCTCTGACAAAGCAGCCGATTCCACGCTGAACGCAGGCTGCAAGTTGGCAGGCACCGTGCCATCACGCACCTGGCCTGCAAGTTGTCCGCCGACTTGTTGCCACATGCCTAACACGGCGCGTGCGGCAAATTGCGCCGGTGCGCTGTAGGCGACAGACCATATTTTTTCACCACAGGCGGTGGGATAAGTGCCTGCAAATTTGATGCGTATAGGGTCAGACCAATCGGCGCGCAAGCCACTTCGGTAATCGGTGCAACCGTCGCCCGACAAGGGCACGCTGGCAGGCATTTGTACCCCGGCCAAGGGCGGTTCGACCTGGATACGTGCCACGTTGGCCGCGCGGTCGGGCACGAATTGAATGAGCAGCGATTTGAAATTGAGCAGCAGCGCATCGGGGGCGGCGTTGTAGGGCCGAAGTGGCTCGCCGTCAAACCCACCCGCATCCCGTGGCGCAATGTCAAAGGCGTTGCGGTCGAGGACGATGTCTCCCTGAATTTTTTGAATCCCCAGTCCTTGTAGGCGCCGCAGCAGCAACCACAAGCGCTCCACCACCAAGCGGGGGTCGCCACTGCCGCGCAAATACACATTGCCTTGCAGCGTTGCGTCGCGCACCAGCCCCTCCACATAGACCGACGTACGCCAAACAAACGCAGGTCCCAGCAGGTCGAGCGCTGCGGTGGTGGTGACCAGCTTCATCAGCGATGCGGGGTTGACGGGCGTTTGCGCTGACACACTCAAACGCGCTGGCGCGCTCTGCGCGGTGTCCAACACCACCACGTGTAAGGCTTCGCGAGGCACCTTGGCGCGCAGCAAAGCGGCCTCCACCTCTTGCGGCAGTTGGCCCGTGTCTGTTTGAGCCGGTGAGGGCTGCGCTGTGGGGTTGCGTGCTTTGTGCGCTTTTGGCATGGGCTGTGATTGCGCCCACACTGCGCCGCAGGGGGCAGCCAAGCAGCTGACCAACACCACAGCAAGCAGGGAATGGTGGGAGCAGTTCATGCACAAATTATGTCTGCCCGGATAATCAACCCATGCCCAACCTCCACACACCCGTCCACAACTGGCTTGCGCTGGAGACCAGCACCGACACCTTGTCCTTGGCGCTGGCCCGGGGTGAGCATGTGTGGGCGCACACCAGCGTCGGGGGGGCTCAGGCCTCGGTTCACACCTTGCCGCAAATCCAGGCGCTGATGTCGCAAGCAGGCTTGCGCTTTGTGGACTTGGATGCGGTGGTGTTTGGCCGTGGCCCAGGCGCTTTCACAGGTCTGCGCACGGCTTGTTCGGTGGCCCAGGGCCTGGCCTTTGGGGCTGATGTGCCGGTGCTGCCCATGGATACCTTGCTGGCAGTGGCCGAAGAGGCTCGGCACGAGGCACATCAGCGCAATACCCCAGATACCCAGGCTGAACCGACGACCCGTGTTTTGGCGGTGCTCGATGCGCGCATGGACCAGGTGTATGTCGCGGCTTATGAGCACACGCAAGGGGTGTGGCACTGCGTGCAAGAAGCCGCCTTGCAAAACCCCGAAGCCTTGAGCTGGCCCGATCACTGGCATGACGCGGCCTCCTTCATGGCCGCCGGGAATGCGTGGACTGTCTATGCCGGTCGTTGGCCAGCAGCTTTCTCGGCCGAGCAGATGCAGGCCTTGCCCACTGCTACAGCTTTGTTGCGCTTGGCGCCTCAAGCTTGGGCGCTGGGCTTGGCGGTGCCCGCGCAGGAGGCTTTGCCCTTGTACATCCGTGACAAAGTGGCGCAAACCACCCAAGAGCGCATGCTGGCCAAGCAACAGGCTTTGGGTGCAACAGCACGGGCGCCAGTGGCTTGATCGACAATGTGGCTATCTTTTTCTCTTGACCGACCATGAGTGCTGTGTTGCAACCCCAAGCCCGTTTGGAGCCGCTGAGCGAAGCGATGCTCGACGCTGTGCTGCGCGTGGAGCAAAGTGCTTACAGCCACCCTTGGACGCGTGGTAATTTTGTGGACTCTATGCAAGCGGGCTACCAACTTCAAGCCCTCATGGGGGATGACACGCTGCTGGGCTACTTTGTGGCCATGGAGGGCGTGGACGAAGTGCACTTGCTCAACATCACGGTGGCGCCCGAGTTTCAAGGCCAAGGCTGGGCGCGTGTGATGCTCGATGCCTTGTCGCTGTGGTCACGTGGTCGAGGTGCGCATTGGCTCTGGTTGGAAGTGCGTGCCAGCAACGCTCGCGCCACGCAGGTGTATGAGGCCTATGGGTATCGGCGGGTGGGTGAGCGCAAAAACTATTACCCCGACCACCACAACCGCCGTGAAGATGCGGTGGTCATGTCGTTGAAGTTGTGATCTGTATCCCATGGCCTTGAACCTCGACGCTCGTCAACGTGCCATGCTGGCTGAGATGCATGTGCGTGTGTGGTCGCCTGTGACGGCACCCGAAGCGTCGCTGTCGTCGCTGGCGCCGGGTCAGGCGATGACCATGCAAGCCGCGCCGCCTGTACATGCGCCGCAGGCTGTCAAAAGCGCCGCATCAACACCGACCCCGAGCACACCCAACACGACAAGCGCTCATGCCGCAGAGCCTGCAGCGTCGCCCCTTGTGCTGAGGCGTCCAGAGGGCCTAGATGCCATGGATTGGACGACCTTGCAGCACACAGTTTCCAATTGCCAAGCCTGCAGCCTGTGCCACACGCGTCAACACACGGTGTTTGGTGCTGGCACCCCGGCAACCGAAGGTCAAGTACCGCAGGTCGATTGGCTCATCGTGGGCGAAGCGCCGGGCGAAAACGAAGACCTTCAAGGCCAGCCCTTTGTGGGGCAAGCGGGTCAGTTGCTCGACAACATGCTGCGTGCCTGCGGTTTGTCGCGTGCGGCGCAGGTCGGACCCGAGGGCGGGGGCATTTACATCACCAACGTGCTCAAGTGTCGCCCGCCGGGTAACCGCAACCCCAAGCCTGAAGAAGTGGCGCAGTGTGAGCCCTACTTGCAGCGCCAAGTGGCCCTGTTGAAACCCAAAATCATTCTGGCCATGGGCCGCTTTGCCGTCCAGTCGCTGCTGCAGCACAGTGTTCCTGGTGTGGATAAAGCACCGTTGGGCAAGCTGCGCGGCCAGGTGCACAGCTACCAAGGTGTGCCGGTGGTGGTGACCTATCACCCTGCTTATTTGCTGCGCAACCTGCCCGAGAAAGCCAAGGTCTGGGCCGATCTGTGCTTGGCCATGGCACTCCTAAAATCAGCCCATGAAATTTCTTGACATGCTTGCGCGCGCCGAGCGCCAAAACGCCTCCATGCTGTGTGTGGGCTTGGACCCAGAGCCCACCAAGTTCCCTGACAGCATCAAGGGCGACGCCAACAAAATTTACGATTTTTGCGCTGCCATCGTCGATGCCACGGCCGATTTGGCCATTGCTTTCAAGCCGCAAATTGCTTACTTTTCAGCGCATCGTGCCGAAGGCCAGTTGGAGCGTTTGATGGAGCACATGCGTCGTGTGGCGCCCCATGTGCCGATCATCTTGGATGCCAAGCGAGGCGACATTGGCTCCACTGCTGAGCAGTACGCCATTGAAGCCTTTGAACGCTATGGTGCCGATGCGGTGACCTTGTCGCCCTTTATGGGCTTTGACTCGGTGCAGCCTTATTTGAAGCACCACGACAAAGGCGCTTTCTTGCTGTGTCGCACCTCCAACCCGGGCGGCGACGATTTGCAAAATCAACGGTTGGCCTCGGTGGAAGGCCAACCGTTGTTGTACGAACATGTGGCGCGCTTGGCGCAAGGCCCCTGGAACTTGAATGGCCAGCTGGGGCTGGTGGTGGGTGCGACCTACCCCAAAGAAATTGAGCGGGTGCGGGTCTTGGCGCCGACCTTGCCCTTGCTGATTCCTGGCGTGGGTGCACAAGGCGGCGACGCAGCCGCCACCGTGAAAGCTGCCATGTCGGGGCCACAGGGCGACGCGCCGGGGCGCATCATCGTCAACTCGTCGCGAGCCATCTTGTACGCTGCGGCAGGCGCCGATTACACACAAGCAGCGCGTCGCGTGGCTTTGCAAACGCGAGATGTCTTGAACGCTGCACGCTGCTGAACTTTTGCACTCTTGGGTTGCGTTGCAATCACATCTGGGACTGCTTGCATTTCAGGGGGCTTTTCTTTTCCCTTAGCATGCGCCGCATTGACCTGACGATTTTTTAAAAAGGGTAGGCATGCTGACAGAGCCAAATGCGCAAGTGATGATTGCAGGCGCGGGCCCTGTGGGATTGTTGACGGCCTTGGTGCTGGCGCAACGCGGTGTCTCGTGCGTGGTGTTGGAGTCCGAGCCGGGTCTCACCAAAGACCTGCGTGCTGGCACCTTCCATCCGCCCACGCTGGAGATGCTCCACCAAGCCGGTGTGGCAGACGACATGTTGGCTTTGGGCATCCAAGTGCCGCGTTGGCAATCGTGTGACCTGGCCCATGGCTTGGTGGCCGAGTGGGATTTGGGCCTGCTCAAAAACGACACCCCTTACCCCTTTCGCTTGCACTTGGAGCAACACCGCCTGACCCCGATCTTGATGGACAAGCTCAAAGCTTTCTCGCAGGTGCAGGTGCTGTTCAACCACCGCGTCGAATCCCTCACGCAAAACGCCGACGACGTGACCGTGCGCGTGGCGACGCCTGAAGGGGTGGCCACATGGCGCACCCCATGGTTGGTGGCTGCCGATGGCGGTCGCAGCCAAGTGCGCAAATCGGCAGAGATTGAGTTTGCCGGCTACACCTGGCCTGAACGCTACAGCGTGATCAGCACCACCTTTGACTTTGGCACCTTGGGCTACACCGAGAACGCCTACATCAGCGACCCCGAGCAATGGGTGGCGGTGTTCAAGATGCCTGACGTGGGCCCACCCGGTTTGTGGCGCATGACCTTACCCGTGGCTCAAGACGTCTCGGACGAGGTGGTGATGGCTGGCCCTTATGCACAACATGCCATCCGTCGCCTCACGCGTGCAGCGCCTGAGGTGATGTACCCCTTGGTCCACCAAAGCATCTACAGCGTGCACCAGCGCGTGGCGGTGAGTTTGCGCAAGCACCGCGTGCTGTTGGCGGGCGATGCGGCCCACGTCAACAACCCCTTGGGCGGCTTTGGTTTGAACAGTGGCATCCACGACGCCATGAGCCTGGGGGCCATGTTGGCCCAGGTGGTGCATGGCGAAGCCGACGACAGCTTGCTCGACCGCTACCACCGCCAACGTCACACCGTGAACATGGAGTATGTGCAACAGCTGTCCGTGAAAAACAAAAAGAACTTAGAAGAAAAAGACCCTGAGCAACGGGCGCTGCGCATCCGCGAGTTGGAGGAGACCTGTGCCGATCCGGTCAAGGCCCGCGCTTATTTGTTGAACTCTTCCATGGTCAACAGCATCGCCCGCGCCAACGCCATTCTTTAACCTCTGAAGCAAGGACGACAGATGCGACGCCTCGAATTCTTCACGACAGTTTTGGCCTTCACGCTGTGTGCGCTGGGGGCCGCTGTGCAAGCCCAACCTGCCTGGCCCCAAAAACCGATCCGCATCGTGGTGCCGTTTGCGCCGGGGGGCAACACCGACTCGATCGCCCGCGTCATCGCCGAGCGCTTCACCCAAAGCCTGGGCCAGCCCGTGGTGGTGGACAACAAAGTGGGTGCCGGTGGCGCCATTGCTGCCGAGTTTGTGGCCAAGGCCCCGGCCGATGGTTACACCTTGATGATGGCCGCCATGCCCGTGATGGCGGTGTTGCCTGTGATCAGCAAAACCAACTTTGACCCCTTGAAAGACTTTGTCCCCATCAGCAACGTGGGCAGCAACCCCTTTGTGATGGGCGTGCACAAATCGGTGCCGGCCAACACCGTGTCTGAGTTTGTCGCCTTCATGCGCAAGAACCCTGGCAAGTACAACTACGCCTCGGGTGGCTCGGGCAGCGTGTCGCATTTGTCGGCGGCTTTGTTTGTCAAGCGCGCCGAGTTGAACATGACCCACATCAGCTACAAAGGTGGCGCGCCTGCGGTGACCGACTTGTTGGGTGGCAATGTGCAGATGTACTTTGGCAACTTCTCTGAGCTGTACCCGCATGTGAGTGGCGGCAACATCCGCATCATTGGTGTGTCCAGCGACAAGCGTGCGGTGCAATTGCCGCAAGTCGCCACCATTGCCGAGTCGGGATTTCCTGGCTTCAAAACCGTCACCTGGAATGGTTTGATG
>CANFYL010000067.1 GCA_947451285.1 Comamonadaceae bacterium | reverse complement strand
GAAATCGTTGTCATAAGCATCTGGCATGCGCAATCAATATGCGCATAGCTTAACTTGCTGGGCGCTCAGTGTGTATAGATTTAATTAGGTTCTGACCCCAATTAACTCAATTAACTCAGTAGGCCGACAGCAATTGGCCCAGGTGCGCTTTGTGGGCCGGTGCCGCATAGGGCAGCAGCAAGCCCAGCACGTGTTTGGCGCCGCGCAAAAGCGATTTTTCGGCGCTCTCAGGTTCTAGCGCGTGGCGCGGATCACGCACGTATTCGTAACTCAGCCACCACGTGAGCATGACCACCATGTGCGTGGCCGACACCTCGCGCTCAGACGCCGTCATGGTCAGCACCTTGGCGTGCTCCAGTCCATCGAGCACCGCGCGAAACGCTGTGGTCTTGTGCAGCAAAGCGTCTTTGATGTGGGTTTCAAGGCGGCGGTTTTTGCTCAGCAAATCGTTCAAGTCGCGGTACAAAAAGCGGTACTGCCACACCAGCTCAAACAGCGTGTGCATGAAAAACCAAGCGTCCTCTACATCGTGCACACCGGGAGCTGCACCCAGCAAATCTTGTAAAGCCGCCTCGTAGCGCATGAACAGCGCATTCACCAACTCCTCTTTGGCAGGGTAGTGGTAATACAAATTGCCGGGGCTGATGTTGAGCTCTGACGAAATCAAGGTCGTCGACACATTGGGTTCGCCAAAGCGGTTGAACAGCTCCAGCGTGACCTCCAAAATCCGCTCGGCCGTGCGACGGGGCGCCTTTTTTGCCATATCAGTTAATTGGGGTCAGAGCCCAATTATTTGGCCGCTTTTTTCTTGGCTGCAGGCCGCTTGGCCGCCACCTTCTTGGCAGGGGCTGACTTAGCCGCAGCCTTCGGTGCAGCTTTGGGTGCAGCAGTTTTAGACTTGCCCGCCACTTGCTTTTCGAGCTGCTCAATGCGTGCGTGCAAGGCCTGCAACTCTGCCGCAGAAGGAATGCCCAAACGCGTCAAGGCCTTGGCCACGCGGTCTTCAAAAATCGTCTCCAACTTGTCCCATTGTCCGGTGGCGCGCTCATTGAACTGGTGCGCCACTTGCGTGACTTTTTGCGTGGCTTCTGCCAACTTTTCTTCGGCCGTCATCTGCGCTTTGCGCTGCATGGTGATGCCGTCACTCACCAGCTTTTCAAACGCCTTGGTGCCTTCTTGCTGCGCCTTCGAAAAAGCGCCCAAGCCAGCCAGCCAAATTTGTTGGGCTTGTTCTTTGACGTTGTCTGCCATGGCAGCAGGGTCGAGATGAGGGTGTTTGGACATGGCGTGCTTTCATAAAAATCGATGCAACAACTTTAACGTGAAGCGTTGCACTTGTCGAAGCTCTTTGTGCGTCGCGCCAGGGCAACGCAGCCCCTTTACAAGCGCTCATTAGAATGATTCCATGACCCACAACCTCTCCAAACTCATCCTCAGCGCCTGCATGGGCCTGCTGTCTTTGCAAGCCCATGCCCTCGACAGCATCACCCGCAGCGCCAACATCGTCACCTTGGGTCTGCCTGCATTTGCCGCCGGCATGAGCCTGGTCAACGACGACACCGCCGGCTTGGTGCAGCTCGTCAAGTCCGAGGCCGTGACCCTGGGGTTGGTGGAAGTCCTCAAATCCACCATCCACGAAACCCGCCCCAACGGCAAAGACGACAAAAGCTTCCCATCGGGCCATTCGGCCGTAGCGTTTTCTGCCGCGCAGTATTTGCAAACGAAGGGGGGCTGGGAATACGGCGTTCCGGCCTACGTGGCGGCCAGCTTTGTGGCCTACGCCCGCGTGGACGCCCGTGAACACCGCTGGCGCGACGTTGCCGCTGGCGCCGCCACCGGCATGTTGACCACCTACTACTTCACCGACGAGAACTCCGGTCGACGCCTCAGCATGGGCTGGACAGGTCGCTCGGCCCTGTTTCAGTTCCAGCAACCCCTCAAGTAAGCACCATGCGCTACTGGCTTGCTCGTTGGCGCAGCATCGGCTTTGCATGGGCTGGCCTTCGCTACTTGCTGGCCTCGCAGCCCAACGCACGCATCCACGCTGTGGCTACCCTTGCGGTGCTGGCTGCGGGCTACCACCTGGACGTCTCTCGCCTCGAATGGATCGCCTTGGTGGTGGCCATTGCCCTGGTGTGGGTGGCCGAAGCACTCAACACCGGCATTGAACGCGTGGTCGACTTGGCTTCCCCCGAACAACACCCTCTTGCCGCGCAAGCCAAAGACGTGGCTGCCGCAGGCGTGCTCCTGGCCAGCGTGGCCGCAGTGGTCATTGGCGCCCTGGTGCTGGGCCCCAAGCTTTTCTAGCCGCTGTTTTTGCTTTGAGTAAACTGCTCAAAAGTGAAGACATGACAGACACCGACAAGCCCTCCGCCGCGTGGTACGCCGTCCACACCAAACCCCGTCAAGAATCACGAGCCTTAGAAAACCTGCGCAACCAGGGCTTTGAATGCTTCTTGCCGATGATGGAGGTTGAAAAAGTTCGCCACCAAAAAGTCAGCCGCGTGAGCGAACCCATGTTCAGCCGCTACCTCTTCATTCGCCTCAACGACGTCAACCACAACTGGTCCCCCATCCGCTCCACCTTGGGCGTGAGCAAACTGGTCAGCTTTGGCCATGTGCCCGCCAAAGTACCGCCCGAATTCATCGAGTTCTTGCGCCAAGCCCCTCCGGCTGCTGTGGCCCGTTTGTTCGAGCCTGGTGACAACGTGCGCATTGCCAGCGGCCCTCTGGCCGGCATCGAAGGCGTGTACCAAGCCCACGACGGCGAAACCCGAGCCTTTGTGTTGATCGACCTGCTGGGCCAGCCCCAAAAGCTCAAACTCGCCATCGAATCGCTGGCCGTCAACCCGTAAGTCCTGGGCGGACTTTCGTATTCGATAATTCCCGTTGTGAACAGCGCCAATTTTTCTCTTCCCTCCAAGCTCCCGCACCATGTGGCCATCATCATGGACGGCAATGGCCGCTGGGCCAAACAACGCCACATGCCCCGCACCGTGGGCCATGCCAAAGGCTCTGCCGGTGTGCGTGACTTGGTCAAAGCCTGCGCTGACCAAGGCGTGCGCTACCTCACCCTGTTTGCCTTCAGCACCGAAAACTGGGGCCGCCCCAGCGACGAGGTGTCCACCCTCATGGGCCTGTTCATCCAGTACCTGGAAAAAGAAATGAAAGCCATGCAGGCCGAAGGCGTGCGGCTGCAAGTGCTGGGCGACATCAGCGCCTTCCCTGAAGAGTTGCAACAACGTATCCACGCAGCCCAAAACGCCACCGTGCACAACCACACCATCACCCTCAATGTGGCCGCCAACTACGGTGGCCGCTGGGACATCGTGCACGCCGTTCAGCAATGGGCTCAAGCCCACCCAGGCGCCAGTGCGCAGCAACTCACCGAGCAAGACCTGGCCCAGCACTTGAGCACCGCT
The DNA here is from genome assembly GCA_947451285.1 of Comamonadaceae bacterium. Taxonomy (GTDB): domain Bacteria; phylum Pseudomonadota; class Gammaproteobacteria; order Burkholderiales; family Burkholderiaceae_C; genus Limnohabitans. Next base: position 7,362 of record CANFYL010000067.1, on the reverse strand, counting down.
GGCATGCCCGAGGTCGACTTGCTCATCCGCACCGGCGGTGAGTCACGCATCAGCAACTTCTTGCTCTGGCAAGTCGCCTATGCCGAGCTCTACTTTTGCGACGTCTTGTGGCCCGACTTCGACGTGCAGCAACTCAACCAAGCCTTTGCATGGTTTGCCGGGCGTGAACGGCGTTTTGGTGCGGTGCCAGCGGTTTGACCTTGCGCTCTGATGCAAGGCCGTACCCCCTACAATCAGCCTGATCAAAATAAAACACATCGTTGCTTCAAACCAGCGGCTGAGCGCGTGTGTTTTAAAAGAAAGAAATCACGATGAGTCAATCAAAGTTTGCGTCCCAAGCCACATGGGCAGCTTGGGCATTGGGCGTGTCTGCATTCTGTTTTGCCGGCGTGTCAGCTGCGCAGCAACTCCCTCAAGCCGCTGGCGCGGGTGCCGCAGCTTTGGGCGCAGGTGCCGCAGCAGGCTTGGGCGGCATGTCCACCGGTGGCGTGCCCTCTATCCGCTCGGTAGACCCGGCCAACGCACAAGCCCCCGCACAGCCAGGCGCCAACGCTGCCGTGGTGAACTTGCCGGAGCCCCTCAAGCCCAACGACTTTCAAAAATTTGTGCTCGAAACCGCGGGCTACATGCTCCCTCTCTACGGCCAAAGCTTTTTTGACAACCTGCAGTTCTCGCAGCAGCGCAACCAAGCCGCACAAACTGCAAACCAAAACCCACAGCCCTTAGGTGCGGGCTTTGCCCCCATCGACAACGCCCCCGTCAGCAACGACTACCTCTTAGGCCCAGGCGACCAAGTGCTCATTCGGGGTTGGGGCTCGCTCGACATTGACGTGCGTGCCACCATCGACCGCAATGGCATGGTCAGCCTGCCCCGTGTGGGCAGTGTGTCTCTGGCGGGCGTTAAAGCCGCGCAACTCGAAGGTGTGTTGCGCAACGCCGTGGGCAAGTTTTACAAAGACTTTCAGCTCAGCGTCACCTTGGGCCAGCTGCGCTCCATCACCGTGTACGTGGTGGGCCAAGCCCGCCGACCAGGCAGCTACGCGCTTAGCAGCTTGTCCACCTTGTCGAGCGGACTGTTGGCCACCGGTGGGCCCAACGCCAGCGGCTCCATGCGCCGCGTGCAACTCAAACGTGCGGGTCAAGTGGTGGCTGAGTTTGACCTCTACAGCTTCTTGGCCCGTGGCGACAGTGCAGGCGACGTCAAGTTGACCGATGGCGACGTCATCGTCATTCCACCGGCCTTGGGCCACGTGGCTTTGGTGGGCAAGGTCAACAACCCAGCCGTGTACGAACTCAAGAGCAACGGCGAAACCCTTGACCAACTGCTGGCCGTGGCCGGTGGCCTGCCTGTGGTGGCCGACCCACGCCGCGTGACGCTTGAGCGTCTCACGCCCAGCAGCAACCAGCCCCGCAGCGTGCAAGACTTTGCTTTGAACGAGCAAGGCCTCAAAACCGCACTGCACAACGGCGACTTGCTCACCGTCTTGGCCATCAGCCCTGAGCTCAGCAATGCCGTCACCCTGCGTGGCAACGTGGCGCAACCCGCGCGCTTGGCCTTTAAGCCCGGCATGCGCGTGCGTGACCTCATTCCAACGCAAGAAGCCCTCATCAGCCGCGACTCGCTGCGCCGCCAAAACGAAGTGCTGTTCAGCCCCAGCCAGCGCGAACGTACCCAACGCGAGCGCGAGGCCATTCCGGACGACTTGCTGGACGACGCAGACCTCAACAACCGCTTGTTGCGCGACCCGCGTTACATCAGCCGCTACACCCCGGGAGTGACAGCTTCAAATACACCGGGGAATAACGCCAACGCACAAAAACAAGTGCAACCCATCACCAAAGCGCTTGACGACGTGCGCGACCTCGAGGGCTACCGCGACATGCGCCAGTCCAGGTTGTTCTCGCAGCAAGAGCCGTTTCAGTTCAAAGACAAAAACGCGGTGCCCACCATGGCCGAAACTGTGGGCAATTTGTACGACGAAATCAACTGGGACTATGCGGTGGTTGAGCGCATCAACCGCCAAGACCTGAGCGTGAGCTTGCTGCCCTTCAGCTTGGCCAATATGCTGGCCAACCCGCAAAGCCCAGACAACCTGCTGCTGCAAGCGGGCGATGTGGTCACCGTCTTTTCGGTCAACGATGTGCGTGTGCCCATTGCCAAGCGCCGCATCATGGTGCGCGTTGAGGGCGAAGTGGTCAAACCCGGCATTTACCAAGCCAAGCCTGGCGAAACCTTGGCTGCAGTGCTGAGCCGCGCAGGCGGTTTAACGCCAGACGCTTACTTGTACGGCTCGGCCCTGTACCGCGAAGAAGTGCGCAAAAGCCAAATAGAAAACCTCGACAAACTGGTGCGCCGCCTAGAGGCCGAAACCAGCGCCAACCTGGCCCAAATTGGCCAAAGCACCGGCGCCAGCTCCGACGTCAATTTGGCCCAAGCCCGTTTTTTGGCTGCGCAACAAGCCCAGCGCCAAGCGCTGGAGCGTGTGCGCAGCATCAAACCCGAAGGGCGCATTGCCATGGGCTTAGACCCAGACCTGTACAACTTTGTCAACAAGCTGCCCGAGCTGCGTGTGCAAAACGGCGACCGTTTTGTGGTCACCGCACGCCCAGACTTTGTGTACGTGTTTGGCTCGGTCAACACCGAGTCGGCCCTGCTTTACCGCGCCGGTCAAACGGTGGAAGACTACCTGCGTCAGTCTGGCGTGGGCACCGGTGCCGACCGCTCGGCCGTTATTTTGATTCGTGCCGACGGCTCAGCCCTCACCCAAGCAGAAGGCTGGTTCACCGGCTCCATCAACCGCACCAAGGTCATGCCGGGCGACACCATTGTGCTGCCCGAAAAGCTAGACCGCGAGGCCACCTGGAGTGTGGTGATGCGCAACACCAAAGACATCACGCAAATCTTTTACCAACTGGGCTTGGGCGCTGCGGCACTCAAAACCCTGCGCAATTGAGGTGGCTTGATGTCTGACAACACCTCACTCCCTCAGCAAGTCGACCACGCTGTGGCGCAAGACGACGAAATCAGCCTCATCGACCTGGCCATTGCCTTGGGCGAAGAAAAGAAAACACTCTTTGCAGTGCCCGCCATCACCACCACACTGGCCATTGTGGTGAGCTTGTTGATGACGCCCATCTTCACTGCCAAAACGGTGATGATGCCCCCTCAGCAACAGCAAAGCGGCGCTGCCTCGGCCTTGGCCAGCTTAGGCGGTTTGGCCGGTTTGGCAGGCGCTGCCGCTGGCATCAAAAGCCCAGACGAGATGTACATCGCTTTCATGCAAAGCGAGAGCTTGCAAAACGTCTTGGTTGAAAAATTCAAACTCAAAGATCGTTACGAAGCCAAGACCTTCGCTGATACACGAAATGCCCTAAAAACCAACGTCAAAATTACTGCGGACAAAAAATCAGGCCTTATCACCATTGAGGCAGATGACAAAGACCCAGAATTTGCCGCTCAACTGGCCAACGCCCATGTGGATGAATTGCGCAGCTTGATGGGCCGTTTGGCGGTGACAGACGCGCAGCAACGCCGCGTGTTTTACGAGCAGCAAATTGCCAAAACCCAAGAAGATTTGGCCGTGGCAGAAGCCAATTTCCGTGCCGCCAAAGAAAAGTCGGGCATGCAGGTGACGGCTGTCATTGCAGAGAGTGGTGTCAAAGCCAGCGCCGAGCTGCGCGGCCAAATAGCTGCACGCGAAGTGCAAATGCAAGCCATGGGCCGTTTTGCTACGCCGCAAAACCCAGACGTGCAACGCTTGGGCAGCGAGCTGGCGGCATTGCGCGGACAGCTGGCCAAAATAGAGCAGGGATCTGGTGTAGACGACAAAACCTCACCCTTGCAGCAAATGGCCGTCAAGGCCTATCGCGACATCAAAGCCCGTGAAGCCATGATGGGTGTGCTGGTGGCCCAATACGAGTCTGCCCGTGTGGATGAAGCCAAAGAGGGCCCGCTGATTCAGCAGGTCGATGTGGCTGTGGCGCCAGAGCGCAGATCAAGGCCTAAGCGTGCCATCATGGTGCTGGTGACCGCCTTTGCTGGGCTTTTCTTGGGCGTGCTGATTGCATTTGCGCGCAGAGCAGTCCGCAAAGCTGCTGAAAACCCAGAAACAAGCGGACAGGTCAGCCGGCTGAAAGCTGCTTGGCGTATCAACTGAGCTTGATTTGAGGATTTAGCAGGCCCAAGCCTCAATGTCCCGCCCAATTTAGCGTTGCATCTCACGACGGCCACCGTTTTTATCACAAGAATCGTCATCGCCTTCTCTTTGATGTTGCATATTACTCGGACATTGCCGACCCGGCACCGCCAATACAAACCCAACTTCGGACCCACCAAATTCTTGCCTTGGCTGCAAGAACCTTCCAATTGAGCGACCCGCTCATCAACAGGCCTTTATCTTTGCAATTGGGTTCGTTTTGTAAAAATTACATTTCTGAACCGCCAGCAACTGCCCGCACTCCCTTGACCAACTGATTGATGGCCCGCTTTTGGTAGCGCTGGCTGTTGGTCAATTTGATCTGCTGCTCACGAGCACTGCCAATGACCACCTTGTCTTGCAACTTCAAAAAATCTTCAATGAATTTAATTTCCTCCGTACGTTCTTTGCCCTTGGGTCTTTTGTTAGGGGTTGTGAACGTTACGGCTACGCGCTCTTTGTTTTGATGTTGTTGAACCAGGCCATTGAGTGCAAATCGGTGTGGGTCCATCGCCCAGTCTTTGATTTCAGCATTCACATCCAACTCGTTTTGTTTGATTAATGTTTACTACTTTATGCAGCATTCGAAAAGGAAAATATTTTTGTTCAAGTTTGAACAAATGTATCAAGCTGGTTAAAATATTCACCAGATCAGTAGCATTTACTCGAATTTATTTTCACATGCGTTCATGCATTTGAAGGGGCGGTAGCGTGGCTGATCTATTAACAACATGCCTAGTAAACAGTCACAGTCACAGTCACAAGAAGATACCTACTTTCGCGTTCTTCGCATCCTCAAAGAAAACCCAGACCTTACCCAACGAGAGCTTGCCGAGAAGCTTGGGGTGAGTGTTGGTAGCCTGAACTACTGCTTGAAAGCCCTTATTCAGAAGGGGTGGATCAAAATGCAAAACTTCAGCCAATCCAAAAACAAGTTTGGCTACCCGAGCGTTATGCACTATCTGTCTGCAGAATTGAACCTGAAAATAATATTGCCATGATTCTCGAAGCTTTTGCTTCAAAAACCTCAATGCCGCTGGTTTTTGTGGGTAATTGGAACAACAGTAACTTTGGAATTGAGTTAAGGCAGCGCTATGCCGCAAAACTCAACATTCATTTGATAGATCCAATCTATGATATTGGCGTACTTCGTACTTTGCGGCAAAATGCATTTATTTATATCCATGGACACTCAGCAGGCGGGACCAATCCTTCATTAGTGGAAATGATGCATTTTGGTCTTCCAATTTTATCTTATGATTGTGTATTTAATCGATTCACTACTGAGGATAGTGCTATTTTCTTCAAAGATGCTGACTCACTCCGCATAAACCTTGAAAAAATAAAACCTGACGAAGCTGCAAATATTGGCAGCGATATCCGCAGGATCGCTTTGAAACGCTACACATGGGCCGCAATTGGGAAAGCTTACTTTGATCTGCTCCTTGGTATTGAAGATTATAATAATAAATACTGATCTATGGAACTGCTCTTACAATACACATACGTTCTCCATTATTTCTAGTGATGTAGAGTGAGTCCTGATGATCAGATCTTCCAAATACATTTTCAATAGAGCCTTTTTTCTGGGTGTTTTTGAATTCAGTGGCATTACCAATGATTATCTCTTGATCGTCTCGATTTGATTATCGATGTGCAACACTAGTTTACGGTCTTCGCCAACTGAACGCCCACTCAATAACAACGTTTTTCTTTTTTATTTTCAAGCACTTACATTGACCTGCCCCCACTATCCGTACCACTGAATTAGAAGTTAGTCCGAGGGGGCAAGGTTATTCTAAAACTTGATGGTTTGTAATTGCAGCAGCATTCGAATTACCCCGATGCTTTCTCCAGAATTTGCGGACTAACTGCAATTAGCTTGCTACGGCTGGCAGGGGGCAGGTCAGAGCGTAAGCTCCCCCATCAGGTAGACAATTCAAAACTAGAGATTCCTGTTTTAAATGTCCTCGGCATGAACTCCATGGGAGTTTTGTCACCGAGGGAGTCATGGGGCCTGAACTCGTTGTAATCCATCACCCAAGCCTCAGCGGCCTCTTGAGCCTCTGCGATTGAGTTGAATAAATTGGCATCAAGAACTTCATCCCTGAAGCTTCTGTTGAATCGCTCAACAAATGCATTCTGATTGGGCTTGCCAGGCTGAATAAACAGCAAAGCAATTCCCTTTTCCTTGGCCCATTCTGTGAACGTCTCGGACGTCATTTCGGGGCCATTGTCCATCCGAATCGCTTCTGGCGGACCATACACCTCAATCAGCTGACTCATGGCCCTCACAAGTCGAGCGGATGGAATAGATGTTCCACACTCGATACGCAACGCTTCTCTGTTGCCCTCGTCGATCACATTGAGTGTTCGAAATGGCCGACCGTCATAGAGCGTGTCGCGCATGAAGTCTAGCGCCCACACTTGGTTCAACTGCGTTGACCCGCCAAGCGGTTGCCTGTCACGTGTGATGAACCGTTTTTTAGTTCGACGTTTCAGGTTAAGTTTCATCTCGCAATACACCCTATAGACGCGCTTGTGGTTCCAAGGGAGCCCATCTTTGCGCATACGCGTGAAGCACTTCCAAAACCCCCAGCGGGCACGTACGGCAACTATCTCATTCAATGCATCAACTACTGGCGCATCCTTGGCCGCCCAGTCTGTCTTAGGTTTGTACAACGCCGACCGCGATAAACCCACTAATTTGCAAGCCTTGCTTCGAGAGAGTTGATGGTCCACAACCATCGAATCAATCACAGCACGCTTGGCTGTCGGCGTTAGAACTTTCGGGACAAAACATCTTTGATAGCCGTGTTCTCTAGCGCCAACTCAGCATACATTCGTTTGAGCTTGCTGTTCTCCGCTTCAAGGTCCTTGATGCGCTTGAGTTCGCTGGCAGATACACCTGCATACTTGCTCTTCCACTGGTAATAGGTCGCGTTGCTGATACCGTGCTTGCGGCAAACGTCAGCAACTGGCAAACCCGATTCACCCTCACCCAATATCCCAACAATTTGGCTTTCCGTAAATTTCGACGGTAATCCTCCCCTTTTGCAATGGTCGCAGAAGTAGAAACGTTACGCAGCCATAGCCAACCGCTGCTTAGGTGTGAATCCGCCCAAGGCCATATTAGGACGGTCATGGTTGTAAGACCACATCCACT
>CANFYL010000066.1 GCA_947451285.1 Comamonadaceae bacterium | reverse complement strand
GGTCTCAGCTGATCAAAGCCAAGGGCATTGCCCTTGAATGACAGCCACCGCTATTTGAGGATGTAGCGTCCGGTGGCCTGCTCGCGGTCGAGTCGGTTGTGTTGCCGCAACAGACCCCAGGCCTGAACAATCTGGCGTTGCGGCGTGTGTCCAAAATGCGCCAGCACATCGTAAAAGTGCAATGGCTTGACCAGCAATGCCGCAATGGCTTCGGCCAAGTCTGCGGTGTTGGCAGGGGTTGCCATCGCCTGCGTTGGCGCTGGATCGCTGGCTTTGAAGGGGTAATCGATCGGGTCGTACTCAGAAATGTCCGACCCCTCTGGGATGGTGGCGTCCACACCCCACTTGGCCGTCAAAGGGGCCAACGCACCCTTGGTCACTTGCAATTGCGTGCTGGGGTCTAAGTGCGAGCCACGGGCTCCGTCGACGATGACGATGTCACGTGTCGGTCGAACTCGGTAGGCCAGCGCGCGCTCCATCGATTCAGGATCAAAGATGTCGATGTCGTCGTCGGTCACCACCACATGCTTGACACGCTTGAGCGACATCAGGGCCATCAAGGCGTTCTTGCCTTCGCCCGGTCGTTTGCGAATGGAAGCATACAAATGCAAATTACAACCCGCTGCGGCTGGTGCATACACCGCCGTGGCTTTGACGCCAGCCACCGACAAAGCTTGCCAACCCGAGCCCTCCAGCGGCGGCGCAATCAAGTAGTCCACCTCGTCGGGCATGTGCAGCGCATAAAACACCGCATCTTTGCGGTGAGTGATGGCTGTGACGCGAAACACCGGATTGAATTTGATCGGTCCCACAAACCCTGTGAAGTCTCCAAAGCGGCCTTCGTCCTCGGTCCAGCCAATGGGCAAGAGTTCGCCCTCAATCACGATCTCGGCATCGGCCGGTACTTCCAAATCAACGGTTTCGCATTTCACCAAACGCACCGCCTCTCCCGCCAAAGCACCAGCGAGCTCGTACTCGTCTTGCCCAGAAGCCGCCATGTGCGCGGCGCCCATCAACAGGGAGGGATGCACGCCAATCGCAATGGCCAATGGCAGCGGCTTGCCTTGCTTGAAAGCGCGGTCATAAAACAGTTTCAGGTCAGAGGCACCAATCAGGTCGACGCCGGTTTCTTTGTCGCTGCGGATCATGAAGCGGTAACAACCCACATTGCGGCCGTAGTCTGGGTCTTTGGCAACGCCAATGGCCGAGGTGATGTAGGGGCCACCATCCAACATGCTGACCAAGGGCACAGGCAATGCCGTCAAGTCAATCGCGTCCCCCACCTTGATGACTTCTTTCACACGGCCCGTGCTCACCATCACAGGGGGTATGGGGTTGGCCAGTCGGCGATGAAACTCTTTGCCCATCTCGCGGTGGTCGCACTCTAAGCTGGCGGCCATGCGTGCGCGTGATCCTAAGATGCCACTGACCACCCCCATGTCATAGCCACTGACGCGCTCAAACCACAGTGCTTTGGATGAAGCAGCGGTACGCGCTGAAACCTCCCGCAAATCAATTTCTTCTTTGACGCGAATGAGTTCGCCCTGCTGTTCAAGCACACTCAAAAAGTCGCGAAATTCTTTGGCCATGTGAGCTCCCATGTGTTTTTTATTTATTCAACCGTCGCGCCAGACAAGCGAATCACTTCTGCCCACTCGCGCAATTCAGCGCGCATGCGCTCAGTCAGTCGCTCTGGCGGTCCGCCATCGGCGTCTGCGCCGATAGCAGCCAACTTCAGCTTCATCTCAGGAGAGGCCAAGGCTTTGTTAAGCACTGAATTGATGCGGTTGATGATCTCTGCCGGAGTTCCTTTGGGCGCGAACAAAGCATGCCAACCGCTCTTGTCGTAGCCCTTGATACCCAACTCTTCCAACGTAGGCACATCGGGCAATTGACCAGATCGCCTGGGGGTTGTGACTGCCAAAGCACGCATGCGACCGCCCTTGATCAAGGGCGCGGCCGAAGGCACCACGTCGACCATCACATCGATCCGATCCCCTGCCATTTCGGTCAGCGCTGGCGCGCTGCCCTTGAAGGGAATGTGGGTCCACTTCACGCCCACTGAGTTTTGAAAATGAACGCCCAACAAATGTTGAAAACTGCCGCTGCCAGCAGAGGCCATGGTCAAGCCATTTGGGGTTGAAGTAGACAGCGCGAGCAACTCTTTGATGCTGTTGGCCTTGAGGCCATTGCGAACCACGATGATGCCCGGGGCCGAGGCAAAAGGAATGATGGCCTCTAAGCGCGTCAACGGATCAAAGTTGCGGTCTTTGTACAAGACCGGGCTGATGGCTGCAGGCCCCGTGCTAGGCACCAGCAAGGTGTACCCATCAGGTGTGGCGGACGCCACTTGTTCTAGGGCGAGCATGCCGCCCGCGCCTGGTTTGTTTTCCACCGTGAACGCTTGGCCAAATGCTTCGGCCAAGGATTGCGCCATCAAGCGTGCGGCGGTGTCGGTGGCGCCACCCGGCGGATAAGGCACCACGATCTTGACAGGGCGGGTGGGATAAGCCTGTGCCGACACGGGACCTGCCATCAGCAGCGTCATCCAAGCCATCACGACAGCGAAACATATTTTCATCACAGTCTCCTTGCATTGTGGTTGCCAAAGGGCAGCGCTTATTCGACTTTCATTTGGGTCGCTCGGATCAACTCACCCCAGCGTTCAACTTCGGCTTTGACTTGGTCGCGTAATTTCTCAGGTGGCCCACCGACGGTGATGGCTCCCAAGCCTGCGTAGCGTTGCTTGACATCGGGCTGGTCAAGGATGCGGTTGACCTCTGCATTGAGTTTGTTGACGATCTCTGTCGGTGTACCTGCGGGGGCAAACAAAGCGAACCACCCATTGGCCTCAAAACCCGGCAACGTCTCAGCCACGGTAGGTATGTCTGGGGCTGTGGGCACGCGCTGCAAACTCGTCACGCCCAAGGCGCGCAAGCGCCCCGCCCGGATGTGCGGCATGGCAGAAGGAATGCCGTCAAACATGATGGGAATATGACCACCTATCACGTCGTTGAGGGCGGGTCCGCTGCCTTTGTAGGGGACATGCACGATGGCAATACCCGCAGCACGCTTGAACAACTCGCCCGCCATGTGGGGGGTAGAGCCTTGACCCGGCGCCGCAGAGCTGTATTTGTCCGGGTTGGCTTTGGCCAAATCGATGAGCTCTTTGACGGTGGTGGCCGGAAATGACGGGTGCACCACGATGATGTTGGGCGACACGGTGATCCAAGCCACGGGTGCGAAATCGCGGATCGGGTCAAAGCCTGCATTGCGATAAAGACTGGGGTTGATGCCATGGGTGCCACCTGTCGCAAAAAACAAGGTGTAGCCATCAGGCGCAGCCCGGGCAGCAGCCACCGCACCCACATTGCCACTGGCTCCGGCTCGGTTGTCGACCACCACTTGTTGTTTGAGGGCCAGTGAGAGCTTTTCTGCCAACACACGGCCTGTCACATCGGTGGGCCCGCCAGGGGGAAACGGAATGATCAAGGTGATGGGCTTGCTGGGGTAACTTTGCCCCCACGCCAACCAGGGCCAAGCGCTCAAACCAGATAAAAAGGCCAGTGCCAGCGTGATGCACTTTCTTCGGATCGTCAACATGGTGTTCTCCTTAGGTTGGCCCACCACACAGCAGGCACACATCGCTACACAACGCACGTTTCACGCAACACCCGCTTGAGCACTTTGCCATTGGCATTGCGTGGCAACTCAGTTCGAAACTCCACCGTTTTGGGCACTTTATAGCCCGCCAAACGCTCGCGACAACGCGTCAACAAAACTTCAACGTCGAGCAGCACATGTGGGGCAAGCACCACCACGGCATGAACGGCCTCGCCCCAGGTCGGGTCGGCAATGCCAACAACAGCAACCTCCTGAACGCCCGTTTGCTCGAGCAAGACTTCTTCAATTTCAACTGGGTAGACATTGACACCACCACTTTTGATGACATCTTTGCTTCGATCCACGATGTAAACATAGCCCTCCTCATCGATGCGTCCTACATCGCCAAGGGTGCACCAGTCGCCCGAAAATACCGCTTGGTTTTTTTCTGGCGCGTTGAAGTAGCCAGAAAAAATTGTCGGTCCACGCAGCCAAATTTCCCCGATCTCGCCGACCGGTAGTTCTTGCCCCACTTCGTCACGAATGACCACCTCGGTATCAAAAACAGGGCGCCCCACACAGCGACGTTTGCGTGCTTGATCTTGTGGACGCAGATTGGTGATGACGCCAGCCTCTGTAGCGCCATAAAACTCGTGCAAGCCACACGCTGGAAAAGTGGCGAGCACGCCCTCTTTGGTTTGTGTGGTGAGTGCCGATCCACCCGAGATCATCATGCGAAGGCTGCGCCAATCATGTGCAGCCAGTGTCTGGCCACCCAAGGCCAAGATACGCTCATACATAAAAGGCACAGCAAACATCCAAGTCACGTGGTGGTTTTGAATTTGTTGCAAGGCCTCCAAGGCGTCAAAGTGCTCCAAGATGACCACTTCACCGCCTAAGTACAACTGCGCCAAGGTAAAAGTGAACGGTGCCGTGTGGTGAAACGGCCCACAGTGCAGCGAGACATCGCGCTCGCTCAAACCAAACTCAAGCGCCCAGTAGTGATAGGCCAAAGCGCGGTTACGTTGCGTCACCATCGCCCCCTTGGGACGCCCGGTGGTGCCTGAGGTGTACCCCAGATAAAACACATCCAATTCACCCACGTCCACCGCTAACGGTGTGTTGGGTGCAGAGTCGATGGCCTGGGTCAAGCTGTCGTGAGCCAAGTCTGCACCCTCGCCATGGCGCAAAAATACCCTGACCTGCAATTCTTGTGCTGCAGGCAAGACGGCGTGTGCAAACGCCTCACCGTAAATCAACCCCAGCGCACCACAGTCTTGCAACTGAACCGCAAACTCAGAGGTGGTGAATCGGTAGTTGAGCGTGACCATCGTCAAGCCTGCTTTGGCGCAGGCGATGGCGATCACCACATACTCCATGCAGTTGGGCAACACCACCGCCAAGCGGTCACCGCGCTGGAGACCTCGCGCCAGCAATGCATGCCCCAATTGGTTGGCCGCCGCATCCAGTTGCAAGTGGGTCAAATGGCGCGCACCGCAACGCAAAGCAACTTTGTTGCCCGCTCGCTGCGCCGCCAATGCCAAGGCCCGCCAGACGGTGAGCTCAATCATCTGGAATTACCCAATCACCCGATGCTGCACCAAGTAGGGACGCTTGAGGTGTTCAGCGATGCGAATGGGACGGTGCGGCAACATCGCAATGGCGTGCCCAGTGTGGGTGACTTCACCGCGCTGGTTGATCGCAGTGACCTCAAGTTCAACCAAATTGATTTCATCTTCCACCCACTTGCGCGTGACCTTGGCGTGGCAGCTCAGGCTGTCGCCAGGGCGCACGATCAACACCGCTTTGGTGGAGAACGTGCGCATGGGGCGGTCCCACAACCAGTCGGTCAGCATTTGACCGATGAAGCCCATGCCGATCATGCCGTGGGCAAAGACCCCCCCCATGCCGCCAATGTCTCTGGCAATGTCTTCGTCCACGTGGCTGGGGTTGAAGTCACCGGAGGCTCCCGCAAAACGGGCAATTTGCAAACGTGTGATGGGCGGCTTTTTCAGCTCGAGGGTCATGCCCACCTGCACATCTTCAAACCAAGGGCCTTCGGTTTTGGGTTGCACCACGGCATGCTTGGGGGCAGAAAGTCGTTCGTTGTAGTCCATGTCAGTCCTTAGCAAATGTGAATGTCATTCATTTGTCGCGCACGAAAAACAGCTGGGTGGCTTCCACCAGCTTTTCGTCGGCGTCGTTTTTGAGCTTGATGAGCACGGTAAAAAAGCTCAGCTCACCATAGGTTTTGCTTTTTTTGCGGCCTGCATCGACCACTTTGATCTTGTGCCAGACAGTGTCCCCTGGGCGCACCGGTTTGAAATAGTTGATGACTTGCTCGCCATGCAACAGCAAGGGCAAATCCACCTCGGTTTCCGACAGCACCAAAGTAGTTTTGAAATCTCGGAAGCAATTGATCAGCGTGGGGGGTGCGACGATGCCTGCATTGCCGCTTTGACTGGCAATCTCATCGTCTAGAAACAACGGGTTGTAGTCTTCCAAGCAGCTGCACAGCGAATCGATTTGTCGCTGCGTCACCACCACCTGGGTCCAAGGGGTTTCAGCACCCAGTGCGTTTTGGTTGATGGGCATTCTTTCTCCTTTGCGTGTTATTCAGCCGTTGAAGCCGAGTTCGGTTGAAATAAGGGGGGCAGTTGCCTGCGTAAGCTCGGCAATAGTTTTGCTGGTTTGCGCGTTGACCACATTGAGCGGGTAGACCACCGACAAAGCGGCCACCATGTCACCATCGGCATCAAAGATTGGGGCGGCAACGGCGCCTGCACCTACGGTGTTTTCACCGCGGTTCCAGGCCAACCCTTCGCGCCGAATGCGCGCTAAGGCTTTATCAAGTTCGTCACGCTGCGTCAGTGTGAGAGGGGTGCTGCGCGGCAACTCGCCCAACGCAAACAAGTTGTCCAACAAGTCAGGTGCGCCCAGCGCCAAAAACAATTTACCTGCCGCGGTTGTGTGTAGGTTGCGGTAGTCACCCAACCGCATGATCACACGCAGCGCGCTGGGACTGTCCACCGTGGCCACCACCAAGACCCGATCTCCATCCAGAACCGTCAAGTGCGCGGACTGCCCGGTTTGTTGCACCAACGATTCGAGCTTGGCTTGCGCAACGCGAATCAAATGGTTCTCCCGGGTGTAGAGCGTCCCCAATCGGAATGCCCCTGCACCGACTCGTATGCGCTGCGTGATGGCGTCTTTTTCCAACATCCGCCAATCGCGCAAGGAAGACACCAAACGAGAGACCACGCTTTTGTGCATGCCCAAAGCTGCGCTCAACTCTCCGATGGAGAGTTCGGTCCGCTCACTGCTGAATGCGTGCAGCACACGCATGGCTTTGTCGACCGTTTTACGCGAGGCGTCTTCTGTCATGTATCTTTCAATTTTTAGTTGTTGCTAATATAGCAACAACGACTCTTTATTGGCAACTAAGACGAATTATGAAAGTCTTGTGTGCTGGCTGTCAACGCACGGCCAATCACCTGCGCGACACAGCACTGAGTCACGCAGAAACATACCGCGGTGAAATTTGTTTTGAGTTAGAAAGCGATAGGACGCAGTCATCTGCGCCTGGGTAAAGACACTTTCAGGGTGCGGGGTGCATTCGGGTGGCCAACACCTTGTCGATGCGGCGCCCATCCAGATCGACCACTTCCAACACCCAACCAGCGCATTCGAAGGTCTCCCCCACCTGGGGTAAATGCCCCGCAATGGCCATCACCAAACCGGCCACGGTGTTGTAGATGTCACGGTCTTCGTCGGGCAATTCGCGGATGTTCAAACGGGCTTTGAACTCAGCCACTGGCATCAAACCATCGATCAACCAGCTGCCATCTTCGCGCGGTGTGGCCCAGGCTTCGTCGGTGGCGGTGGCTTGCAGCAGTTCACCGGTGATGGCTTCGAGCAAGTCACGCGGCGTCATCAGGCCTTGCACCACGCCGTATTCGTCCACCACCAGCACCATGCGACCGTGCGCCGTGGCGCGCTCAACCGGACGGCGAAATTGTTCTAACAAGTCCAAGCCACTCAATGTCTCTGGCACAAAAGACACCGGTTGAGCCAATGTATCAACCGTCATGTCGGTGCCCGGCGGTAAACGCAGCAGCTGCGACACACTGATTGCGCCCACCACATCGTCTAAGCCATCCCGACACACCGGGTACCAAGAGTGCGCACCTTGCGAACCTACTTGCGCCAAGGCTTGAGGCACAGTGGTTTTGGCGTCCAGCCACTCAATGTCAGAGCGGTGCACCATGATCGATGTGAGAGATCGCTCATCCAGGTTGAACACGTTTTGAACCATCTGGTGTTCATGCTGCTCAATCACACCCGCATCCACCCCCTCGACCAAGCTGGCACTGATTTCCTCTTCGGTCATGGCGCGCCCGCCATGCACCTCCACCCGAAGCAGTTTGAGCATCGCACTGGTACTGGCAGACAACAGGTTCACAAACGGACGCGCCATGGTGGCCAGCGCCAACATCAAGGGCGCCGTTAAACGCGCGACAGGCTCGGGATACAGCTGGCCAATGCGCTTGGGCACCAACTCGCCAAACAAAATGGTGCTGAAGGTGATCAGGGTCACCACCAGCGCCGTGGCCAGACCTTGGGCAAAGTGCTCGGTCACGCCCTGGGTGAGCAGCCAATCCGACAAGTCCGCACTGAATGCAGCCTCACCCACGATGCCATTCAACACCCCAATGGAGGTGATGCCAATTTGCACCGTCGACAAAAACTGGGTCGGTTGTGCCATCAGCTTGAGTGCCGCTCGCGCCCCACTGTCGCCCGACTCGTCAAGTGCGGCCAAACGCGCCTTACGGCTGGAGGCCAAGGCCATCTCGGACATGGCAAAGAGGCCATTCAAGAGGGTGAGTAAAACAATCAGCAAAACATCCATGTGGGGCAATCGAGTGAAGCAAGATTAGAGACAATCCATGCATGGCACTTTACTTGATCGGTGACGTACAAGGCTGCGACGAAGCCTTGGCGCGTTTGCTCACCCACATTGACTTTTCTCCGAGCCGCGACACGCTGTACCTGCTCGGTGACTTGGTCAACCGCGGCCCCGACAACGTGGGGGTGTTGCGCCGCTTGATGGGCTTGGGCAGCAGCGCGCAATGCATTTTGGGCAACCATGACTTGCACCTGTTGGCCGTCTCGCAAGGCGTGCGCGCTGCGCACCGACAAGACACGACCGCCGACATCTTGAACGCGCCGGATCGCACCGTGTTGCTCGATTGGTTGCGCCAGCAGCACATGGCGATTCGCGTGGGGCAATTGTTGATGGTGCATGCCGGTGTGCTGCCGCAGTGGACGCCTGAGCAAACCTTGGCACTGGCCGGCGAAGTGGAAGACGTGTTGCGCGGTGACGCGCTGGCCACCTTCCTGCCGCAAATGTATGGCGGCCTGCCCAACCAATGGCGCGACGACTTGCAAGGAGCCGACCGTTTGCGTGTGATCGTCAACGCACTCACGCGCATGCGTTTTTGCGATGCGCAAGGTGCGATGGATTTCAGTGTGAAAGAAAGCGCAGACCAAGCGCCTGAGGGTTTGATGCCTTGGTTTGATGTGCCCGGGCGACGCAGCGACGAGGTGATCGTGGCTTTTGGCCATTGGTCCACACTCAAGAAGGTGGACCAACCCCACGTGGTGTGTTTAGACGACGGCTGTGTGTGGGGTGGCTGCTTGAGTGCATTGCGCGTCGAACAGCCAGAAGTCATTGGCGATGTGCGTCAACTCCCCCTTCTGAGCGTGAAATGCCAGCAAGCCCTTGACCCGCTGGCATGAGGCACTAAGCGTCAGCTCAATCCGCGATTTTGAACAGAGCCGCCACTTTGCGCTTGGGCTTGATGTTGGGCGACTTGCGCAGCGGCTCTTTAGGTGCAGCTACCTCACCCTCTGCACGAACCGGTGCTTCATAGGGTTTGTCGAAGAAAGGATCGTGCGACACACGTGGCGCAGCCGCGTCATTGTTCTCGCGACGGGGGCGACCTTGACCTTCAGAGGCACGGGGCTTGTCGAGCACATCGCGTGGGTCGTCTTCACCCCAGGCACGGCGCCCGGTGTTGATGCGGCCACGTGGACGGTCTTCTTCAAACTCCACGGCTTCGAGTTCGATCTTGGTCTTGAGCAATTTCTCAATGTCGGCCACCAAGCGCTGGTCGCTGCCTGAGACAAAGCTGATGGCCTGGCCCAAGGCGCCAGCACGGCCCGTGCGGCCAATGCGGTGCACGTAGTCTTCGGCGTTGAACGGAATGTCAAAGTTGAACACCGCGGGCACGTCTTTGATGTCCAAGCCGCGTGCGGCCACATCGGTACACACCAGCAAGTCGACCTCGCCGCGCTTGAAGGCTTCGAGGGCTTTCAAGCGTTCGTCTTGGCTCTTGTCGCCATGCAAGGCGGTGGTACGCAGGCCATCGCGTTCGAGCGAGCGAGCCAAGCGGGCGCAGCCCAGCTTGCTGTTGCAAAACACAAAGGCTTGGGTGATGCCATTGCTTTTGACCAACTGCTTGAGCGCGCGGTATTTGTCGTCCACACCCACGCTGTAGAAATGCTGCGTCACGGTGGACGCGGTCTCGTTGGGGCGCGCCACTTCGATGGTGACCGGGTTTTGCAAATAGCTGCCGGCCAGGCGTTTGATCTCGGGCGAGAAGGTGGCCGAAAACAGCAGCGTGGTGCGCTGCTTGGGCAAGTGGCTCAAGATGCGCTGCAAGTCGGGCAAGAAGCCGATGTCCAACATGCGGTCGGCTTCGTCGAGCACCACATATTCCACTTGGTTGAGCACCACGTTCTTGGCTTCGATGTGGTCGAGCAAACGCCCGGGTGTGGCCACCAACACCTCCACGCCTTTTTTCAGCTCCAAGGTTTGGGGTTTCATGTCCATGCCACCGAACACCACGGCACAGCGCAGGTTGCAGTACTTGGCGTAGGCCTTGACCTGTTGGGCCACTTGGTCGGCCAGCTCGCGCGTGGGCAACAACACGAGGGCGCGCACGGGATGGCGTGCGGGAGAGGTGGAGGTGTTTTCGTGCTTGAGCAAGCGCTGCAACAGGGGCAGCGAGAACGCCGCTGTTTTACCGGTGCCGGTTTGGGCCGCGCCCATCACGTCTTGGCCCGTCAGAACCACCGGAATGGCCTGGGCTTGGATGGGGGTCATGGATTCGTAGCCCATTTCGGCTACGGCGCGTGCCAGCGCGGGGGCCAGCTGCAAAT
>CANFYL010000065.1 GCA_947451285.1 Comamonadaceae bacterium | reverse complement strand
GGTGTTTGGCCATGTGGTCAACACCGAACCCAAAGACATGTACTTGTCGCGTGTGGCGGCCATCAACGGCGGTTGCGGCCAAGCCACTCCCGCTTTCAACGTGAACCGTCTGTGCGGCTCGGGCTTGCAGGCTATTGTGTCGGCCAGCCAGGCCATCCTGCTGGGCGACTGCGACATCGCCATTGGCGGTGGTGCCGAGAACATGAGCCGTGGTCCCTACGCATCCCTCAGCGCACGTTGGGGCGCACGCATGGGCGACACCAAGATGGTCGACATGGTGGTCGGTGCGCTGCACGACCCCTTCCACACCATCCACATGGGCGTGACCGCCGAGAACATTGCGGCCCAATTTGGCATCACCCGCGACATGCAAGACGCCTTGGCCGTGGAAAGCCACAACCGCGCCCAACGCGCCACCGAAGCGGGTTACTTCAAAGACCAAATCGTGCCGGTGATCCTCAAGAGCAAAAAAGGCGATGTGGCCTACACCACCGACGAGCACTTCCGCCCCAACTGCAAGCCAGAAGACATGGCCAAGTTGAAACCCGTGTTCATCAAAGAAAACGGCACCGTGACCGCAGGCAACGCCTCGGGCATCAACGACGCCGCCGCTGCTGTGGTGCTGATGGAAGCCAAAACCGCACAAGCCCGTGGTGCCAAGCCGCTGGGTCGCTTGGTGGCCTACGCGCACACCGGCTTAGAACCCAAGATCATGGGCATGGGCCCGGTGTCGGCCTCGCGCTTGGCCTTGCAAAAAGCCGGCTTGACCATCCACGACATGGATGTGATTGAGGCCAACGAAGCCTTTGCCGCCCAAGCCTGCGCCGTGAGCCAAGAACTCGGCTTTGACCCGGCCAAGGTCAACCCCAATGGCTCAGGCATTTCGCTGGGTCACCCCATCGGAGCCACCGGCGCCTTGATCACCGTGAAGGCCTTGTACGAATTGCAACGCATTCAAGGCAAATACGCCCTGGTGACCATGTGCATTGGCGGCGGCCAAGGCATTGCTGCTATCTTCGAACGCATGTAAACACCATGGGCCCCGTCGACGCTGCCCCCACAGACGCTACGCACCAGTTTGCGTTGTTGGGCCAACGTCGTTTCGGGCCATTTTTTTGGACTCTGTTTTGCGGGGCCGCGAACGACAACTTGTTCAAGTTTGCGCTCACCGTGTTGGTCACCTACCAACTCAGCATCGACTGGCTGCCGCCCAGTTTGGCGGGCTTGGTGATTGGGGCGGTGTTCATCCTGCCCTTCTTGCTGTTCTCAGCCACCAGCGGCCAATTGGCCGACAAATACGACCCCATCGCGCTGATGCGCTGGGTCAAAAACTTTGAAATCGCCATCATGGCTTTGGCCGCCTGGGGCTTTGCCAGCCATCAAGTGGCCACCTTGCTCGGCTGCATTTTTTTGATGGGCGTGCACTCCACCTTGTTTGGCCCGGTCAAATTTGCCTACCTGCCCCGCGTGCTCAATGCGCAAGAGCTCACGGGCGGTAACGGCATGGTGGAGATGGGCACGTTTGTCGCTATTTTGTTGGGCAATGTGGCCGGCGGATTGTTGGTGGCATTGCCAGAGATTGGCACCCTCAGCGTATCGCTGGCCTGTTTGGCACTTGCTGTGGTGGGGCGTTTTGCCAGCGCGTTGATACCGCCCGGGCGCGCCTTGGCACCACTGTTGCGCATCAACTGGAACCCATTCACCGAGACTTGGCGCAACCTGCGGTTGGCAAGTGCCAACCGCAGTGTGTTTCACACCTTGCTGGGCATCAGCTGGATGTGGTTTTTTGGTGCCACCTTTTTGAGCCAATTCCCCAGCTTTGCCAAAGAGGTGTTGCACGGCGACGCCCATGTGGCTTCGCTGCTGCTGGTGTTGTTCTCGGTCGGTGTTGGCACAGGGGCTTTGTTGTGCGAAAAGTTGAGTCGACGTCAAGTTGAAATCGGTTTGGTGCCGCTGGGTGCCATCGGCATGAGCGTGTTTTGCATCGACTTGTTCTTTGCGGTTCGGCACCTGCCAGCGGCTTTGCCCATGGATATATCTGCGTTTATCAGCCAAACCGCACATTGGCGGGTGATGACCGACTTGGTTCTGCTGAGCCTGTTCACGGGCCTGTACAGCGTGCCCATGTATGCCTGGGTGCAGTTGACCAGCCACCCAGACCACTGTGCACGGTTAATTGCTGCGACCAACATCCTCAACGCCTTGTTCATGATGGCCAGCGCCTTGATCGCCGGGGCCTTACTGAGCGCGGGCCTGACCATTGCTGAGGTGATGCTGTGCACGGGGGTGGCCAATGCCGTGGTGACAGGTGCCATTTTTTGGGTGGAGCCCGAATACCCACGCCGCTTTGCCAATTGGCTCAGCACTTTGCTTGACAACCCAACCTGAGCCAGTCGATCAGTCTGCAAAGGGGGTCTCGCGCTTGACTTAGCGCAAGTCAGGTACTTGAGTTTCAATTTATGCTCTGACCCTTGACATTTGGAGTGCTCACCCATGACGACAGACACCATCGACTTCACGACTGCACGTGCGCCCACCTTGGAATGGACAGATGCTTTAGGGCTGGAACTCGACTTCATGGACGACACGCACCGCGAGTTTGTGGACCTGCTGGGTGCGACAGAGATGGCCCAAGACGATGAACTGTTGGATCGTTTTGTGGACTTGATCGCGCACACCGAAGAACACTTTGGCAGCGAAGACCGCTGGATGGCAGACACCCACTTCTCATCAAGCAATTGCCACAGCATGCAACACAACGTGATCTTGCAGGTGATGCGTGAAGGCCTCAAGCGCGGCAAAGAGCAAGGTGATTTGGCGTTGGTGCGTCAAATGGCGCATGAGCTGGGTCTGTGGTTCCCGCAACACGCCCAAACCATGGATGCTGCCTTGGCATTGCACCTGCGCGGTGTGGGCTATGACGAAGCCACGGGGGTGGTATCCAAGCCTGAGGGCTTGCCTCAGGGCGAGATTCATGGCTGCGGTGGGAGCAGTTGCTCTTAAGCCCCTGCTTGGGTGCTGGCTGTCTTTGCTTCGCACCGACCTGGTTTTTCTTGGCGCGGACCTGATCTTCGTTCGCAGGGACCAGATCTTCGTTCGCAGGGACCAGACGGCGTGAGTGCCTTGTGCCGCTCATGTCCCCCGAGTCTTGCCTGATGCAAGACTCTCCTCCTTCACTTCGCTTCACAAGACACCCACGCCGTCTGATCCTGAGGGTTTGGCGTGCCCTGTCTTTGTGTCCGCGACTTAGGCGCCCAAGGAGGTGTTTGGGTGTCTATTGCAGCGAAGTCAGGGAGGAGATTCAGGCGCAGCCTGAATCGGGGGACATGAGCGGCAACAGACGCCCAAACACCTCCCCTTCCGCCAAAGAAACAAAAAACTCAGGCGTAACGCTGACGCGCCAACGCAGCACCAGCCGCCAAGGCTTGGAGCTTCTTGGTCGCCACCTCACGGCTCATCGGCGCCAAACCGCAATTGGTGCAAGCAATCAATCGGTGTTTGGGCACAAACTGCAAAGCGCGGCCAATGGTGTCGGCCACTTGCTCGGGCGTTTCAATCACGTCGCTGGCCACATCAATCACCCCCACCATCACGTCTTTGCCTTCCAGCAAAGCCATCATCTCAGGCGGCACATGGGAGTGGTAACACTCCAAACTCACTTGCTGAATGCTGCTCTTGGCCAAGGCTGGAAAAACCTTTTCGTACTGACGCCATTCGTCACCCAAGGTTTTCTTCCAGTTGTTGTTGGCTTCGATGCCATACCCATAGCAAATGTGAACGGCGGTGGTGCAGGTCAAGCCTTGCGCGGCGCGCTCTAAGGCTTTGACGCCCCAGTCTGCGGCTTGGTCCAAATAGACGTTGAAGGCAGGTTCGTCAAACTGGATGATGTCCACACCATCGGCTTGCAAGGCCAGCGCCTCTTGGTTCAACAACTCGGCAAAGGCGAACGCCATCTTGATGCGGCCCTCTTCACCCTCGCCATAAAAGCGATCCGCCACGGTGTCCACAATGGTCATGGGGCCGGGCAAGGTGAACTTGAGTTTTTTCTGGGTGTGGGCACGTGCCAACTGCGCTTCAAACGCATGCACGCGACCTTTGAGGCGCAAGGGCGCGATGACCTGGGGCACTTGCGCGTCGTAGCGGTTGTTGCGAATGCCCATGGTCACTTTGTTTTCAAAGTCGATGCCTTCGACCTGCTCTAAAAACCCGTGCACAAAGTGCTGACGCGATTGCTCGCCGTCGCCAATCACGTCCAATCCTGCGTCTTCTTGGGCTTTGATCCACAACAGCGTGGCATCAGCCTTGGCTTGACGCAGGGCGTCGCCTTCGGCGTGCCATTTGGGCCAAAGTTTGTTGGTCTCGGCCAACCACTCAGGTTTGGGCAGGCTACCGGCAATGGCGGTTGAAAACATGTGAGAGCTCCGTGTAGTGGGGAAAAAAGATGCGTTCAAAAATGAGTTCAATTCAGCGCAAACTCACGCGCCAGCAGTTCATATGAGCGACTTTGGGCCGCTGGGTCGTGGGTCCAGGTGATCAGCACCACCTCGTCCACTTGCAAGCGCTCGGCCAAGGCGCGCAGCTTGGCGGCCACTTGAGGGGCACTGCCAACCAAGGCATTGGCACGCATCTCGGCCAAGGCCACTTGCTCGGACGGGGTGAAGTCACGCAGGGCTTGGTCCGGCGGCAAGATCGGGCCGATGCGCCCCGAATTGCGGTCCATGCGCCAGCGTGCGCGGCTTTGAAACAGTCTCCAAGCCTCGTCTTCTGTGTCGGCGGCCAAGGCCCACACGCACACGGTGGCATGCGGCTTGGCCATGCCCTCGGAGGCACGGAAGTTGGCACGGTACAAACGCAGTGCTGCATCAGCCCCTTGTCCATCAGTGATGAAGTAGGCAAAGGCGTAGGGCAGGCTCAAATGAGCGGCTAACTGTGCACCGTAGTCTGAACTGCCCAGCATCCACACCGCCGGCGAGGTGGGGCCACTCGGATAGGCGAAGACGCCATGCCCAGGGTGCCCTGCAGGAATAGGCTGTCCAGTCACCCAGGCTTGTAGCTCCAGGACCTGTTGCGGGAAGTTGTCTGAGGCATGGCGGTCAGGGTTGAGCAGTTGGGCGGTGCGCCCGTCGCTGCCCGGGGCGCGACCCACGCCGAGGTCAATGCGCCCGGGCGCCAAAGCGTCGAGCACACGAAATTGTTCGGCCACTTTGAGCGGCGCATAGTGCGGCAGCATGACGCCCGCAGACCCCAAACGGATACGCGAGGTGCGCGCCGCAATGGCGGCCATCAACACCTCAGGTGCAGTGCCAACGATGCTGGGATGGCTGTGGTGTTCACTGACCCAAAAGCGGTGGTAACCCCAGGCTTCGCATTGGCTCGCCAAAGCCAAGGTCTGGCGAATGGCGGTGTCTTGGTGGCGGCCAGCAGCCGCAGCGGATTGGTCGAGGACAGATAGTTTGAGCACGGTGCGTAGCTTACCCGCACCCGCAAAAGGGGGCTGTCACCCAGGCTTTAGCCCCGCGCCTCTGCGGCTTGTGCTTCTTGCAAGGCACGCCACATCACTTTGCCACTGCCGCTCTTGGGCAAGACATCGACAAATTGAACTTGGGTGGGGGCTTTGTAGACCGCCATGTGGTCGCGACACCAAGCGATCATGTCTTGTTCAGTCACCAGGCCCTGATGGCTAGCGCGCAACACCACCACAGCTTTGACGGTCTCGCCGCGGTAGCTGTCACGGGCTGAGATGATGCACGCCTCTTGGATCGCCGGGTGTTTGAACATCAGCGCCTCCACCTCGGCAGGCCAGACCTTGAAGCCCGAGGCATTGATCATGCGTTTGAGACGGTCGGTGATGAAGAAGTAGCCGTCTTCGTCCACCCGCCCCAAGTCACCCGAGCGAAAGAAACGCTTGCCGTCGAGCTCAAAGAACGCCGCAGCGGTGGCCTCGGGTTGTTTCCAATAGCCATTGAACACTTCGGGGCCATGAATGACGATTTCACCGGATGCGCCCTGTGGCAACTCTTGCAGGGTTTCCGGGTCAACGATGCGTGCATCGGTGCTCATGAACGGAATGCCCAAGCACTGCTGCTTGGGTGCGTCGGGTGGGTTGTTGTGTGAGGGTGCTGCGGTTTCTGTCAGGCCATAGCCCTCGCTGTAACGCAAGCCATACAGCTCCCACAAACGCTGTGCCACCGCTTGCGGCATGGCAGCTCCTCCACCCCCAATATGAACCAAGCTTGTCAAATTGAATTTGTCAAAGTTGGGACTGCCCAACAAGTCGATCACCATGGTGGGAATGTTGGTCCAGTGGGTGATTTGCCATTTGGAGATCAAGCGCCCCGCCAGCTCGCGGTCCCAGCGCGGCATGAGCACCAGTGTCGCCCCCAGATAGATACCCGAATGCATGACGCTGGTCATGCCGGTGATGTGAAACATCGGGACCACCAACAATCCCACGTTTTCGTGGGTGCTGCCACTCCAAATCGCCGTGGCCATGGCGTTGTGCATGATGCTGCGGTGCGGGTGCATGCAGCCTTTGGGCAAGCCCGTGGTGCCACTGGTGTAGGGCAACACGGCCAAGTCATCGGAGCCAACCAGCAAGGGCCCCGCTTTGTGGGCGCAAGCGAGTGCGTCTTGCCAGGTGTGGGCTTCTCCGCCATCTAATTCGGGCAGCGGGTGCTGGGTGAACAACCAACCATGCCAAGCTTGGGGCGGCGCATCGTCACCCAACACTTGCGCATCAAACGCGTCGGTGAAATGCGTGACCACCAAGTGCGCTAAACGATGTGCAGCAGGTAATTGATTACTGGCTTTGGCCAATTCAGCGGCCAAGTCAGCCGTGGTGATGGCCACACGCGCATCGGGGTCGGTGATGTAGTGTTGGAGTTCTTCGGCCCGGTTCATCGGGTTGACTGGCACCACCACGGCGTTGGCACGCAATATGGCGAAATGTGCAATCACCAATTGTGGACAGTTCTGCATATTCAGAACAACCCGATCGCCTTTTTTCACACCCAAATGTTGCAAGTGAGCCGCTAACTTTTCAGCACGCGTCAACAACTCTTGATAACTCAAATGTTCACCAAAAAAAATCAACGCAGATTTATTGGGGTAACGGTCTGCACTGATTTTTAAGTTGTCCCATAGCGATGTATCAGGAACACAGATTGCGCGGGGCAAGCGTGCCGGCCAAAAACGGTGGTGTGCTTTCATGACAAGAGGTTAGCCTTCAGATGGGCGCATGCCCATTGGGAAAGGCCCTAAATCTGTCTGTGAGGGTTTCTTGGGCGCCTTGTGTTAACCACGGGTCCGGCGATTGGATTGGCGCATGGACAGCAAGGCATCAAAAAAACCTCGCAACCACTCTAAATCAATCGGTTTTTGCAACAGTTGTACGCCATCGGGTAAGCCGCCCTTTGCGTGCACCTCTTTGGCACTCATCCCGCTGATCGCCACGATCGTGAGACTGTTGAAGGTGGCATGCTCGCTGAGTATCTTCAAAAACTCGAAGCCGTCCACATGGGGCATACGCAAATCTGTCAACAACACATCGGGCTGCCAACCTGGCATGTCTAGCAAAGCCTCGACGGCAGAGGTGTACATCACGGCGTCGATAGGTAATTCCCATTTTTTGATATTTGCCTGCAACATGATGCGGGTTCGGTTGTCGTCCTCCACCACCATGACACGCAATCGGGTGTCCCCTAGCCCGTCCACTGCATTAGCAAGGTTGTGCCGACGTTGGTAATCTTGAATCGATTGCAAGGAAATGCGACGATGCCCTCCTTGAGTCTTCCAAGCTTTCAGTTCATTGCTTTTGACCAACCCATGCACTGTTCCAACAGATACTCCCAAGACTTTGGCTGCATAGCTAGATCCACAATAGCCATCGTAGGGCTCTTTGCTGGATGTGATGGCCATGTTGAATCCTTAATATTAAATTAATACTTAAAGTTTATTTTAAAGGGTTTGAACGAGGAAACTCAATTTCTAAAAAATCATGAAAAACTTCACGCTCACACGAATTCCTGGTCTCTTGGTCGGTCATTTCACAGACACACGTCGGCCCACGGGGTGCACTGTGGTGTTGGCGCCATATGGTGCTGTCGCTGGCGTAGACGTCAGAGGCGCAGCCCCAGGCACCCGCGAAACCGATCTGCTGGCACCTGGCAATTCAGTTCAGCAGGTCCACGCCATACTGCTCAGTGGGGGCAGCGCCTTCGGACTCGACGCGGCCTCCGGTGTAATGCGCTGGCTAGAAGAGCACGGGCACGGCTTAGCTGTCGGCCCCGTGCGCGTGCCGATCGTGCCTGCCGCTGTGGTGTTCGATTTGCTGGTGGATGACTTCTCCCAAACCGGTCCTCGCATTCGCCCAGACGCCCAAGCGGGCTATCGGGCGTGCATGAATGCAAGCTCAACGCCTGTCTTGCAAGGTAGTGTGGGCGCAGGCGCGGGTGCCACCGTGGGCAAGATGAATGGGCCCGACTGCGCCATGAAAGGCGGTGTGGGCAGCGCCGCGCTCACGGTCAACGGTGTGACGGTGGCCGCCCTGGTGGTCTGCAATGCGCTGGGTGATGTGGTCGACCCGTTGACGGGCCAACTGCTGGCAGGCGCGCGCTGTGCGCCTGATCGCTTGGAGCTGCTCGATATCCGCCAAGCCCAACTCTCGGGCCATGTGACGCCCCAAGTGCCGTTGGGCAGCAACACCACGATAGGCGTGGTGGCCACCGATGCGGTGTTGACCAAGCCCCAAGCACAGCGTTTGGCGCAGGTGGCCCACGATGGCTTGGCACGCAGCATTCGCCCCGTCCACACACCGCTGGACGGCGACACCTTGTTCGCCTTGGGCACTGGCACCAGCGGCCAAGCCGCCGACATGATGTTGCTGAGCACGCTGGCCGCAGAGGTCACCGCCATGGCGGTGGTGCAGGCGGTGACAACCGCCGCCGAATTGCGGCTAGGCCAGCACTGGTGGCCGGCCTTGTCGCCACTGCACCACCCGCACGACGCCCAAGCCAAAGCGCCATGAAAAAAGGCCCAGTTCACATGAACTGAGCCTTGGGGACACATCAAGAAAACTTACTTCAAAGCCTTGAAGCGCACACGCTTGGGCTTGGCGCCCTCTTCGCCCAAACGCTTCTTCTTGTCGGCTTCATATTCTTGGTAGTTGCCGTCAAAGAACACCCACTGGCTATCGCCTTCAGCAGCCAAGATATGGGTGGCAATGCGATCCAGGAACCAGCGGTCGTGGCTGATCACCATCACCGAACCGGCAAACTCCAGCAGCGCATCTTCCAGCGCACGCAAAGTCTCCACATCCAAGTCGTTCGAAGGTTCGTCCAGCAGCAGCACGTTGCCGCCTTCGATCAGAGTTTTGGCCAAATGCAAACGCCCGCGTTCGCCGCCTGACAGCATGCCCACCTTCTTTTGCTGATCGCCACCGTTGAAGTTGAAGCGACCGCAATACGCACGGCTAGGCATCTGGAACTTGCCCACGGTCAAGATGTCCAGACCACCCGAGATGTCTTCCCACACGGTTTTGTCGTCGTTCAAGTCATCGCGCGTCTGGTCCACAAAGGCCATCTTCACGGTTTGACCCACTTTCACCTCGCCACTGTCGGGCTTTTCTTTGCCCGCAATCAGCTTGAACAAAGTGGATTTACCCGCCCCGTTCGGGCCAATGATGCCCACGATGGCGCCAGCAGGCACTTGGAAGCTCAGGTTGTCGATCAACACCCGGTCACCAAAGGACTTGCTGACGTTCTTGAATTCGAACACCTCATTGCCCAAACGCTCGGCCACCGGAATGAAAATTTCTTGTGTCTCGTTGCGTTTTTGGTATTCGTAATCAGACAGCTCTTCAAAGCGCGCCAAACGTGCCTTGCTCTTGGCTTGGCGGCCCTTGGGGTTTTGGCGCGACCACTCCAGTTCTTTTTTCATGGCCTTGGCACGCGCATCTTCGGTGCGGTTTTCTTGTGCCAAACGGGCTTCTTTTTGCTCCAACCAAGTGGAGTAATTGCCTTTGTAGGGAATGCCGTGGCCACGGTCGAGCTCCAAAATCCACTCGGCCGCGTTGTCCAAGAAGTAGCGGTCGTGGGTGATGGCCACCACGGTGCCCGAGAAGCGGGCCAAGAACTGCTCCAGCCAGTCCACCGATTCGGCGTCCAAGTGGTTGGTGGGTTCGTCCAGCAGCAGCATGTCGGGCTTGGACAATAACAAGCGGCACAAAGCCACACGACGCTTTTCACCGCCCGAGAGTTTGCCCACGATGGCTTCCCAGGGCGGCAAGCGCAGCGCGTCGGCCGCGATGTCGAGCAAGTGGTCTGAGCCGTCGCCCGCCCCCGAGGCCGCGATGATGGCCTCGAGCTTGGCCTGTTCGGCCGCCAAGGCGTCAAAGTCGGCGTCTTCTTCGGCATAAGCGGCATAGACCTCTTCCAGGCGCGCCTGAGCTTCTTTGACTTCGCCCATGCCGCTCTCGACCGATTGACGCACGGTGTGCTCAGGATCGAGTTGCGGCTCTTGTGGCAGGTATCCAATCTTCAAGCCGGCCATAGGAATGGCTTCGCCTTCGATTTCCGTGTCAATGCCAGCCATGATCTTGAGCAGGGTGGACTTGCCTGAACCGTTCAAACCCAACACGCCAATCTTGGCGCCAGGGAAGAAGCTGAGGGAGATATCTTTCAAAATCTGACGCTTGGGCGGCACGATCTTGCCGACACGGTTCATGGTGAAAACGTACTGAGCCATGGGTATTTCTTTCGGGGTCGCGATTGCAATAAAGTGAGGATTATCCCTGCTGCGCCGATCCATGCCACAATACGTTCCGTTGTCGCCGCCAGTTGCCACAACATCAGCACTTCTGCTGGAGCCTGCTCCAAACACCTCTGTTTGTGATCTCTACCGCTCACCTTGTAAATATTGCCGACCTTTGACTGGGTGGCCTTCGGGCCAAGCGGGTTGGTGTCATGCGCTGACTTAGGCGCTCCATCATGAACTTTGAAGAATTGAATTTGGC
>CANFYL010000064.1 GCA_947451285.1 Comamonadaceae bacterium | reverse complement strand
TTGAAGCTGCGTTCAGCCAAGGCTTGCCCAACACCCCCATGGCAGGCGCCACAGTGCGCGTGATCTCTGGCAACTTCATCACGGCACGGCCTGTGGGCATCTTGGACGGGGTGGACTTTCAACACTCCGGGTTGGTGCGCAAGGTCGATGTGGCAGGCATCACCCAAACCTTGGCCGCTGGCTCGATGGTGTTGATTTCGCCTTTTGGTTTTTCGCCCACTGGCGAAGCCTTCAACCTGACCATGGAAGAAGTGGCCACCTCGGTGGCCAGCGCTTTGCAGGCCGACAAACTGGTGTTTGTGACCGAAACGCCGGGCCTGCGCGTGCGGCCCTTGGAGCCCGAGTCCGAAGACAACCCGATCGACACCGAGTTGCCTTTGGACGCCGCCGAGGCTTTGCTGACCAGTCTGCCCGCCACCAGCAACCCTTCTGACATTGCTTTTTATTTGCAGCACTGCGTCAAGGCTTGCAAATCAGGGGTGGAACGCAGCCACATCTTGCCGTTTGCGGTGGATGGGGCCTTGCTGTTGGAGGTCTACATGCACGACGGCATTGGCACCATGGTGGTGGACGAAAAACTCGAAGAACTGCGCGACGCCACCCATGAGGACGTGGGCGGCATCTTGCAGCTGATTGAACCGTTTGAAAAAGACGGCACCCTGGTCAAGCGCGACCGCAACGAAATTGAGCGCGATGTGGGCCAATACAGTGTGATCGAGCACGACGGCGTGATCTTTGCCTGTGCTGCCCTTTACCCCTACCCCGAAGCCAACACCGCCGAAATGGCGGCACTGACCGTGTCACCGCAATCGCAAGGCCAAGGCGACGGCGAAAAGGTTTTGAAACGCATCGAACACCTGGCGCGCACCCAAGGCCTGAAAAGTATTTTTGTGCTCACCACCCGGGCCAAGCACTGGTTCTTGAAACGCGGTTTTGTGCAAGTGGATGCCGACTGGCTGCCCGAAGCACGCAAACGCAAATACAACTGGGACCGCAAGAGTTTGGTGCTGGTCAAACAGCTGTAGTCGATTCAAGCATCAAACGATGCGTCGTTGGCGGCCTTCAACGGGTCGGTGCTGCGCCACGAACGCACGGTGGTGACAAGTGCCAGCAGTGCCCCCCCCACAAAGCACACGAAAGACCAATTGGCGATGGAGCCGCCCAACAAGGTCCAGTCCACCGCCGCGCAGTCGCCGCCGCCTTTGAAGATCATGGGAATAGCGCGTTGGAGCGGAAAAGTTTCGATCATTCCGTAAAAATCGCGACCACATGACACCACTTCAGGCGGGTACCACTGCAACCAGCTTTGACGTGCCGCCACATAAGCGCCAGAGCTGCTCAAGAGCGCGAGCAAGCTGCCCACCCACAAACTCGATCTGCGGCCCGACCACACCACACCCACACCAGCAAGCAAGGCCATCAAGGCCATCACATAGCGTTGCACGATGCACATGGGGCAAGGCTCTAAGCCCACCCCATGCTGCAAATACAAACCAAATGACAACAAGGCCACACAGGCCACACTCAGCCAGGCCCACACGCGCGCAGGACGATCCAAAAGTTCTAATGTCAGCACACAACCTCCAAGACAAGATTGGATTGTCGCTGTGAAACAATTGGCACACGCACGCCATGTTGTAAAGAACAAAGACTTGTCATGACCCTACGCCTTCCTGCGCTTGATCAAACGCCCCGCTTGCTGCACTTCGTCACCCAGCTCGACAACTTGCTGCGCCGCACCGACAACGAGGCCATGATTTTGGAGCGCGGACACATCTTGCTGTCGCAGCTGCTGTCGCAAGACGACTGGCTGCCAGACGAATTTGCCCAGCCCAACCCAGACCGTTACCAGCAGTATTTGCTCTACGCCGACCCCAAAGACCGCTTTTCGGTGGTGAGTTTTGTCTGGGGTCCAGGGCAATCCACCCCCATCCACGACCACACCGTCTGGGGTTTAGTGGGTGTGTTGCGCGGAGCCGAGTTGACACAAGCTTTTGCGCAGGACGGGCAAGGCCGCTGGCAGGCCCGTGGTGCGCAACAACGCATCGAAGCGGGTCACGTCGACGCCGTGTCCCCTCGCATTGGGGATGTGCACCGGGTGTGGAACGCAATGAGTGACCAGCCCTCGGTCAGCATCCACGTCTACGGCGGCAACATTGGCAAGATCCGCCGCCACGTGTTTCTGGAAGACGGCAGCGTCAAAGAATTCATCTCGGGCTACAGCAATGCCTTGTTGCAAGAGCCCACAGAATTTCCCCTGACCACGTTTTTGCAAGTGCGCCAAGCCCTGCTGCAGCGACAAGAAATTGCCATCGTGGATGTGCGCGAAGAAGACCCGTTTGCCCAAGCCCACCCGCTGTTCGCGGCCAACCTGCCGCTCGGCCGCATTGAGCTCGATGCCTGGCGGCGCGTTCCGCGTCTAGACACCTCTGTCGTGGTCTATGACAACGGTGAAGGCCTGGCCTTGCCCGCGGCACGCACTTTGCGCCGCATGGGCTACACCCAAGTCAGCCTGCTGGCCGGTGGCTTGAAAGGCTGGCAAGACGGCGGTGGCGAGTTGTTCCGTGATGTCAACGTGCCCAGCAAATCGTTTGGCGAGCTGGTCGAGTCCCAACGCCACACGCCCTCACTGTCGGCGCAACAAGTCAAAGCTCTGATTGATGCCAAAGCCGACGTGGTGGTACTCGATGCCCGCCGCTTTGACGAGTACCAGACCATGAGCATTCCCAGCGGCGTCAGTGTGCCCGGTGCCGAGTTGGTGCTGCGCGCGCGCGCGCTGGCACCCAATGCCGCCACCCGCATCATCGTCAATTGCGCGGGTCGCACCCGCAGCATCATTGGCACCCAGTCGCTCATCAACGCGGGCATTCCCAATCCGGTGAGCGCGCTGCGCAACGGCACCATTGGCTGGACCTTGGCAGGCCAAGCGCTGGCCCATGGTGCCGATCAGCGCTTCCCAGAGGTCGACGACGTCATCCGCCGCCAAGCGGCAGCATCCGCCCTGGCGGTGGCTTACCGGTCAAGGGTCCAACGCTTGCGCTTACCAGAACTCCATGATTGGTTGGCCGACAACACCCGCACCACCTATGTGTTCGATGTGCGCACGCCCGAAGAATACGCAGCCGGTCACTTGCCGGGCGCACGCAGCGCCCCCGGCGGCCAACTGGTGCAAGAAACCGACCACCAAGTGGCTGTGCGCGGTGCCCGCTTGGTGCTGTGCGACAACGACGGCGTGCGCGCCAACATGTCGGCCTCTTGGTTGGCCCAAATGGGCTGGCAGGTGGGTGTGCTCGATGGTCTCAGCGCCGCCGACCTGCACGACACCAGCACACCGCCCGCCCCTCTGCCCGAACCCTTGGGCGCGGTGCCCACGGCGCAAGTGGCCCAAGTCAAAACTTGGGTGGGTGACCGCAACAGCCACACCGTGGTGCTGGACTTCAGCCCCAGCGCCCAGTTTGTCAAAGGCCATCTGTCAGGCGCCTGGTGGCTGTTGCGCAGCCAGCTGGCCGATGGCTTGGCCAAAGCCCACAAGGGCAACCGCTATGTGCTGACCTGCCAAGACGGCCAGGTGTCACGCTACGCGTTGGCAGAGGTGAAAGCCTTGGTCAAGCCCGGCGTGGATGTGTTGTGGCTGGCAGGCGGAAACGCCGCTTGGACCGCCGCGGGTCATAGCTTGCAAAGTGGCGACCGCCAACTCGGCGCCGAGCGCATCGACCGCTACCGTCGCCCGTATGAGGGCACCGACAACCCGGTCGAAGCCATGCAAGGCTACCTCGACTGGGAGTTTGGCCTGGTCGACCAACTCGCCCGCGATGGCACCCACGGCTTCAGGGTGATCTGATCCCCTGCTAAAGTCTTGCCCTGATTTCAACGCTCACCTCACAGAAGAATTTCCCTATGGCACGCACTGTTCACTGCATCAAACTTGGTACCGAAGCTGAAGGCCTCGACTTCCCCCCTTATCCCGG
The DNA here is from genome assembly GCA_947451285.1 of Comamonadaceae bacterium. Lineage (GTDB taxonomy): Bacteria > Pseudomonadota > Gammaproteobacteria > Burkholderiales > Burkholderiaceae_C > Limnohabitans. The sequence continues at coordinate 7,115 of CANFYL010000064.1, read as the reverse complement.
TGAAATGGGGAAAAAATTGTGGGAAAGCGTGAGCAAAAAAGCGTGGGCCGAGTGGATGACACAGCAAACCATGCTGGTCAACGAAAACCGCCTCAACCTGGCCGACCAGCGCGCCCGCGAGTACCTCAAGCGCCAAATGGAAAAACACTTCTTTGGCGACGGCGCAGATGCCGTGCAGGGCTACGTTCCCCCGCCCAGCGCCTGATCTGACGTGATGCCCATGCCCTCTCTGCCAGCGCATGCCTGGCATGGGCACAACATCTGGTGCATCACACAAGCCACCCTCGAGTTGCCGGCGTTCTTGGACGCCTGGGCCCAGTGGCTGGCTGATCCTGAACGACCCAGGCTGCTGCATGTGCTGGCTGTCGCGGCCACAGCCCCCTCCCATTCAGACCTTCAAGCTGCTGCCAACGCACAACCCGAACACACGGGGTTGATCGACGAACTCAGCGCGCAGTGCTGGGGCCTGTTGCCCGGCATGCACCGCTTGCGCCTGAGTTGTAGGCCGGTGGGTGGGCAGCTGCTGCTCACCCTGTGCGTGGGCCCCACGACCGACTTTGCCGCATGGCTGGGACGTCACCCCACCGGACCTTGCAACCCGAGCACGGCGCTGCCTCCTCAGGGCGAACGCAGCGTCACCGTGCTGGGCTCGGGCATCGCCGGTGCCAGCACCGCACGCGCACTCGCCGAGCGGGGCTGGCAAGTGACCGTGCTCGACGCAGGCAGCACACCTGCAGCAGGCGCCTCGGGCTTGCCGGTGGGCTTGGTGGCGCCCCACACCTCACCCGACGACAGCCCCATCTCTCGCCTCTCGCGCGCAGGCGTGCGCGCTATGCAGCACGCCATGCACACCTTGTTACAAGCCGGTACCGACTGGGCCCCCACAGGCGTGCAAGAACGGCGCTTGCCCGGTAAAACCCGCAAAGGTGGTGCGCCCCACAGTTGGTCGCACGAACTCGCCGAGGCAGGCCAGGCGTGGACCTGTGCGGCACCGCCCCCCGCGCCACCCAACGCGCTGTGGCATGCCAAGGGTGCATGGTTGCGGCCCGCACGCTTGGTGCACGCGCTGCTGCAACACCCCAACATCCGCTGGCAAGGTCAGGCCAAGGCCGATGCCTTGCAAGCGGTGGACGCTGCCCAAGGCACGATCTGGCAGGTGCTGCAAGACGGCCAGGTGCTGGCCCAGTCGGCACGGGTGGTGGTGGCCTGTGGGCCGGGCAGCGCGCAGCTGTTGGCGAGTGCCGCTGCTTCTACTGCCGCTACCGCTGCTGGTGCTGCTGGTGCTGCTGGTGCTGCTGGTGCTGATGGTGCCATGGCCGACGACGGCGCACACCCCACCGACACACTGCCCATTCGCTCCTTGCGTGGGCAAATTTCTTGGGGGCTGATGGCGGAGGTGGCAACGCCCACACCAGCAGCATCGCCTGCACCAGGTGCCTCCACCAACACCAGACACACACCGCCACAAACCACCCACTTAGCGCTGGCAGACATGTGGCCCGCCACGCCGGTCAACGGCAATGGCAGCTTTGTGCACAGCGTGCCCACCGAGCAGGGGTTGGCTTGGTTTGCAGGTTCAAGCTTTGACCGGGTGAACGACCAGCCCGTGGTCTTGCCCGCCGACCATGCCGACAACCTGGCGCGCCTGCAGGCCTTGTTACCCGACACCGCCCAAGCGCTGGCACCGCTGTTTGCCAACGGTGTGCGTGGTTGGGCGGGGGTGCGTTGCAGCGTGCCCGACCGCCTGCCGGTGGTCGGCCCTGTGGTCCACGCCAGCGAGGGTCTGTGGGTCAACGCGGCCATGGGCTCGCGCGGGCTGACCTTGGCCTTGTTGTGCGGCGAACTGCTGGCCGCACGCTGGCATGGCGAGCCCCTGCCCATGGAGGCGGAATTGGCACAGGCGCTAGAAGCCAAGCGCTTCAACACACGCAAGACAATACGGCCATGACCCACCCCACCGCTGCGCCCACCGAAGCTTCCCAAAATACGCCAAATGAAGCACCCGCGCCCGTGCGTCTGGCGCAAGCTTTTTGGTTTTGGCTCAAACTCGGCTTCATCAGCTTTGGCGGGCCTGCGGGGCAAATTTCCATCATGCACCAAGAGCTGGTCGAGCAGCGCCGCTGGATCTCGGAACGTCGCTTTTTGCACGCGCTCAATTACTGCATGGTCTTGCCCGGGCCCGAGGCGCAACAGCTCGTGACCTACATCGGCTGGCTGATGCACAAGCGCTGGGGCGGCGTGATCGCTGGGGCTTTGTTTGTGTTGCCCTCGCTGGTGCTGTTAATCGCCCTGTCTTGGATCTACATGGCCTTTGGCGAATTGCCGCTGGTGGCCGGTTTGTTTTACGGCATCAAGCCGGCCGTCACCGCCATCGTGGTGCAAGCGGCCCACCGCATCGGCTCGCGGGCCTTGAAAAACGCGGGGTTGTGGGCCATTGCAGCCGCCTCTTTTGTGGCCATCTTTGCCCTGGATGTGCCCTTCCCCCTCATCGTGGGTGTGGCTGCGTGCGTGGGTTACATCGGGGGCCGTGTGTCGCCCGCGCACTTTCAGGTGGGCGGTGGGCACGGTGCGGCCAAAGCCTCGTATGGCCGTGCATTGATCGACGACCACACGCCCACGCCAGACCATGCACGCTTCAGTTGGCAGGGGCTGGCACAGGTGCTGGTGGCCGGTGCGCTGTTGTGGGCCCTGCCCATGGGTGTGCTGTGTGCGGTGTTCGGCTGGAGCCACGGCTTCACGCAAATGGGCTGGTTTTTCACCAAGGCCGCACTGCTGACGTTTGGCGGTGCCTATGCCGTGCTGCCTTATGTCTACCAAGGCGCGGTGGGTGACTATGGCTGGGTCACGCCCACGCAAATGATGGATGGGTTGGCCTTGGGTGAAACCACACCGGGCCCACTGATCATGGTGGTGGCGTTTGTGGCCTTTGTGGGCGGCTACGCCAAAGCGCTGTTGGGGTCTGAGAGCTTGTTCATGGCCGGTGCGCTGGCCGCATGCTTGGTGACGTGGTTCACTTTTTTGCCGTCGTTCATCTTCATCTTGGCCGGTGGCCCTTTGGTGGAGAGCACCCACAACAACTTGACGTTCACCGCACCGCTCACCGCCATCACAGCTGCCGTGGTGGGTGTCATCCTCAACCTTGCGCTGTTCTTTGGCTACCACCTGCTGTGGCCTGAAGGCCTGGGCCACACCTGGCAAGACGCACAGAACGCCCCCTTTGACTGGCGCTCTGCCTTGCTGGCTGTGGGCGCTGCCGTGGCCTTGTTCAAGTACAAGCGCAGCGTGATGCAAGTCATTGGCGTGAGTGCCTTGATCGGCTTGGCCATCACCACCTTGCCACTCTGAGCATGCAGACACTGGCGCAGCTTCGATCGGGTGAGTTAGCAGGCATCACGCGCTTGCAACTGCGCGAAGACTTGCGCGAATTCCCCCAAGAGATTTACACCCTGGCCGACTCGCTGGAAATTCTGGACTTGTCGGGCAACCCGCTCAGCCGCTTGCCAGACGACTTGCCCCGCTTGCATCGGCTGCGGGTGATCTTTTGTTCGGACAACGCATTCACCGAGTTGCCTCGCGTGCTGGGCCGCTGCAGCAGTTTGACCATGGTGGGATTCAAGGCCAACCAAATCCAACATGTGCCCGCTGAGTCGCTGCCCCCGCGGCTGCGCTGGTTGATCTTGACCGACAACCAGATCGAGGCACTGCCCGACGCTTTGGGCCAATGCACACAGCTGCAAAAACTCATGCTGGCCGGCAACCGCTTGCGTGCCCTGCCCGCATTGCAAGGCTGCACCCGACTGGAGTTGTTGCGCATTTCGGCCAACCAACTCACGTCCTTGCCGGCGTGGCTGCTGGCGCTGCCCGCTTTGAGCTGGCTGGCCTATGGCGGCAACCCCTTGAGCGCTGCCCACGAGGCAGCGGCACAGCCAACACACAGCATGCGCCGCGTCCAGTGGCCTTCGTTGCAGATGGCACATGTTTTAGGACAGGGCGCCTCAGGCGTGATTCACCAAGCCAGCTGGCAGACCGACGGCGGCACGCAGGCGGTGGCCATCAAGCTCTTCAAAGGCGCGCTCACCAGTGACGGCTTGCCCGCCTGCGAAATGGCCGCCTGCTTGCATGCGGGCGCGCACCCAAACCTGATCTCGGCCATGGGCCCCATCGAAGGTCATCCCGATCAAAGCCAAGGTTTGGTGATGCCACTGATTGACCCCTCGTTCATTCCCCTAGCCGGGCCACCCAGCTTGGACTCCTGCACCCGCGATGTGTATGCGCGCGACACACGTTTCTCACTGGATGCCCTGTTGCAACTGGCGCTGGGGGTCACACGGGCCGCCCAACACCTGCACGCGCGCGGCATCTTGCATGGCGACTTGTACGCCCACAACCTGCTGCACAACGGACAAGGCGAGGTCTTGCTGGGTGACTTTGGCGCCGCTTCGCTGTTTGACCCGCAAGACTCAGACCGCGCACACGCCTTGATGCGCATCGAGGTGCGGGCCTTTGGCTGCTTGCTGCAAGAGTTGCTTGCACGTTGCGATGGGCTGCAGTCACACCTGATCGTAGAAGCGACACTGCAACAGCTGGTGGAACGTTGCTTGCACGAGGATGTGGTGCAACGCCCCATGTGGCCCAGCATCGAACACACCTTGGCAGCCTGTGCGCTGTGAGCTCGGACCTTTGACCTCACCTCAGAGCTAGGCTGAGCGCTGTGCAGCATGGCCATGCCTATGGCGTGAGGCCAGCGCGTATTGCACCGCTGGGGTATGTCCTAGGCCTGCCAAGCTACCTCAAGGCAAAAAGCCCCGCCAGAATGACGCACCTCCAGCTTCACCCTCAAGGACAGTTATGAAATGGGTCACCCGTGATTTCGTCCATCTCGACCGCGTGGCTTCGCCCTGGTTGATTCAACGCTTCATTGACCCCCAAGCGCACTTCGTTTTTGTGCCCTGGGGACAAGAAGGCACTCGCCCGAGCGAGGCCATCCCGTTTGGACTGCCAGGGGTGGAATTGAGCGCGCACGATGAACACGGCACGACCTTCGAAAAAATCATCCGCAAGTACGCGCTCGACGATCCGTCGCTGCACGACATCGCACGCGTCATCCACTCGGGCGTGGCACAGGTGCTGCACCACGCCAAAGTAGCGTCTGATGACCGCTGGGGCCAAATAGCGGCTGGCTTGCTGGCCATTTCAGAGGGCATGATGCTGGTGCACACAAGCGATGAGGCGATATTGCAAGCCAGCTTTCCCGTCTACGACGCGCTGTACGCCAATTTGCGTGCTCACGCGCTGGTCAGCCAGAAGAACTTGGAGTTGCCGGGCTACCAAGGTCTGGGGCCCACGTTGCCGACTCGCTTTTTGCGGCAGGTGCTGAAAGATGCTTCTTAGTCGCGCCTGCGACTTCGTTGTCTCGGGTATGTCCTAGGGATACCCACACCTCTTTGTGAACAACACTAGCGGTCGTTGTCGATCATTTGAAAAGTAGTTGTTGACCCATGGCGTTCTCTGTCACCTTGCAGCCCAGCGGTAGTCGGTTTGATTGCGATTCAGAACAAGAAATTCTCAAAGCAGGCCTGGCCGCCGGTCTGCGCATGCCCTTCAGTTGCCGCTCGGGCATGTGCCGCACCTGCAAAGGCAAGGTCACCTCGGGCCAGGTGGACTTTGGCGGCGCCCACGTCAAATACCTCTCAGACGCCGAACGCGAACAAGGCTTCGCCTTGCTGTGCTGCGCCAAGCCTTTGAGCGATGTGGTGGTGGAGGTTGAAGAAATTGACCCTGACCGCCACCTCAAGCCCCAACAACTTCCCGCTCGCGTGCTCGACTTCAAACAAGTGGCCGACGATGTGCGCATCATCACCTTAGGCTTGCCCGCCAACGAACCTGTGCAGTTTCGTGCCGGCCAGTTCATCGACGTGCTGCGCCCAGACGGCCTGCGCCGCAGCTACTCCATCGCCAACCCGCCCAAAGCCGAAGGCGTGCGTCAGCTGGAGCTGCACCTGCGCCACATGCCCGGCGGTGTCTTCACCGACCATGTGTTTGGCGCGCTCAAGCAGCGCGAGATCTGGAAGATCGAAATGCCCTTGGGCTCGTTTTACCTGCGCGAAGACAGCACGGCCCCAATGATCTTGCTGGCCTCGGGCACGGGCTTTGCCCCCATTCAGTCGCTGCTGCTCTACAGCCTCGGCCTTGGCCTGACCCGGCCCATTCACCTGTATTGGGGCGGTCGCCGCAAGGCCGATTTGTATGCGCTGGAACAAGCGCAAGCGTGGGCCCAAGAGCACGCCCACATCGAATTCATTCCGGTGTTGAGTGACGCCACACCCGATGACCAGTGGCAAGGCCGAACGGGTTTGGTGCACCAAGCGGTGTTGCAAGACTTTGCCGACTTGAGTCAACACCAGGTCTATGCCTGCGGTGCGCCCATCATGGTCGAGTCTGCACGCCGTGACTTTGTGGCCATGGCGCACTTGACCGAAGACGCGTTTTTTGCCGACTCTTTTTTAAGCCAAGCCGATGGCGCCAAAACGGCGCCGTAATTCACTTCAAGGAGACCTTTCATGCTGCCCGAAAACTGCACTGTTGGCATACCCCAGCACAACTCCGTGATCAAGCCTTATTGCATGAGCCACGGCACGCTGGAGTGTTACAGCCTCAAAGCGTCACGTCGTTTTTACGAAGAGTTTTTAGGACTCGAGTGTGTGCGCCATGGCAAGCCCGCGATGGTGATTCGTGGCGGCATGCGCTTTCACATTGTGTGTGTGGAGGTGGGCGACCAAATTCACCCGTGCAGCTTGCTCAACCACTGGGGTGTGGATGTGCTCACCCGCGAAGAGGTGGACCAAGCCCATGCCAAGGCCATCGAGCACAAAGAGAAATACGGCATTCGCCAAGTGCTGCCCCAGCAAGAAATGCATGGCGTGTATTCCTTCTACCTGGAAGACCTGGACCACAACTGGTGGGAAATTCAGCACTACGCCAACGGCTTTCAACACGACGACTTCTTTGACTTTGGTGACCGCTTCACCATGGAAGAAGAAGGCGACGCCGCCAACCTGCAAGAACTCAAAACATAAACGCAGCAACCCCCTCACCTTTTTGGAGACACACCCATG
>CANFYL010000063.1 GCA_947451285.1 Comamonadaceae bacterium | reverse complement strand
GGTTTGTTGCAGGCCTATCGCTTCATTGCCGACAGCCGCGACCAAGACACCGCTGGCCGTCTGGACAACCTCGAAGACCCGTATCGCCTGTTCCGCTGCCACACCATCATGAACTGCGTCGACGTGTGCCCCAAGGGTTTGAACCCTACCAAGGCCATCGGCAAGATCAAAGAGTTGATGGTACGTCGCGCCGTCTAAGGCAGCACGGCGTATAGCAAGGAGCACTCTCTTGGACGCGAACGCACCATTTCGCGACACCTCGGTGGGTGACTCACTGCTGGATGGCTTGAATGGACAAGACGCCCTGAGTGAAAGAGCCTTGAGCAAACTTCGCTGGCGGTGCCGGCGTGGTCTGCTGGAAAATGATTTGTTCATCCAACGTTTTTTTGAGCGGCATGAAAATCGCTTAACTGTGAGCCATGCACGAGGACTGTATGACCTTATGGATTTGTCGGACAACGATTTGCTCGATTTGCTGCTACAACGCAAAGAATTGCCAGACACCAAGACACAACAAGAAGCACAAAACGTGCTGACGATGCTGAGACATTGACTTCACAAGATTATTAGGAAAAAGACCATGAAACTTTCTGACAACAAAGCCACTCTGTCGTTCAGCAACGGCACCCCCAGCATCGACATGCCCGTCTACCACGGCAGTATTGGCCCCGATGTGATCGATATTCGCAAGCTGTACGGTCAAACAGGTATGTTCACCTATGACCCGGGCTTTTTGTCCACCGCGTCATGTCAGTCGGGCATCACCTACATTGATGGCGACAAAGGCGAACTTCTTTACCGTGGCTACCCCATTGAACAGCTGGCGACCCAGTGCGACTACCTTGAGACCTGTTATCTGTTGCTCAAAGGCGAGCTGCCCAACGCAGCTCAAAAGCATGATTTCACCAAACTCGTGACCAACCACACCATGGTCAACGAGCAAATGCAATTCTTCTTGCGTGGTTTCCGTCGTGACGCACACCCCATGGCTGTGATGACTGGCTTAGTGGGCGCCTTGTCCGCCTTTTATCACGACAGCACTGACATCAACAACCCAGAGCACCGCGAAATCTCGGCTATCCGATTGATCGCCAAAATGCCCACCCTCGTGGCCATGGCATACAAGTACACCATTGGCCAGCCCTATATGTATCCCAAGAACGACCTGAGTTACTCGGGCAACTTCTTGCGCATGATGTTTGGTACACCTTGCGAAGAATATGTGGTCAACCCCGTCTTGGAGCGCGCCCTCGACCGCATCTTCATCTTGCACGCAGACCACGAACAAAACGCCTCCACCTCCACCGTGCGCTTGTGCGGCTCGTCGGGCACCAACCCCTTTGCGGCCATCGCAGCGGGCGTGGCTTGTCTTTGGGGCCCTGCACACGGCGGAGCAAACGAAGCTTGTCTGAACATGCTGGAAGAAATTCAAGCCATGGGTGGCGTGGCCAAAGTGGGCGAGTTCATGGAGAAGGTCAAAGACAAAAACTCCGGCGTCAAGCTCATGGGTTTTGGTCACCGCGTTTACAAAAACTACGATCCACGTGCCAAACTCATGCAAGAAACTTGCGACGAAGTACTCAAAGAACTGGGTCTGGAAAACGACCCCCTGTTCAAACTTGCCAAAGCACTGGAGAAAATTGCACTCGAGGACGAGTACTTCGTGAGTCGCAAGCTCTACCCCAACGTCGACTTCTACTCCGGCATTGTTCAACGCGCTATCGGTATTCCAGTGAACCTTTTCACCGGTATCTTTGCCTTGGCCCGCACCGTGGGTTGGATTGCCCAGTTGAACGAAATGATCAGCGATCCCGAATACAAAATCGGCCGTCCCCGTCAACTGTTCACCGGTTCACCTATGCGCCAGGCTTTGCCACTTTCACAGCGTAAGTAATTTGTCAACAGTGTCTTGAAGGACACTTGTGCGACAAAAAAGACCTTGATGATGCCCCGCAAGTGCGGGGCATTTTTTTATTTTCGCTTTGCGGTGTTAGGCTCAACCCTCATGACATCTGCCTCATTTTTGCCAAACTCCGAAGCCTTACTTGCTTTGATATGTGAGCCTCAAACCGCTTGTGTTTGCAGCCTGCAGCGCTGTGCAGGTTGGGAAAGCATGACCGATAGCGAATGGCCCAGTGCCCAGATGCAATTAGTCGGTACGCTGCGCGACCCCGAGTTGCATGAGCCCACCTTTGAAGAACATCATCCCAAAGGCACGCGTTACGACTCGCCCGAAGCACCCATCGCAGTGAAGTACTTTCCTTACAACCGCTGCGATGTGTTTGCCTGTAACCGCTGCCAAAATCACTTATTACGCTATACCGAGTTTGGCGGTTACTACGTAGATCACCGAGCAAGACTTGTGGCGAAACGTTTGGTATGCGATCAGACATATCCAGTGAGGTAATGTTTCACAACTGATTGACTTAACAAGCCGATGAAGAGCTCAAAACGCATGAAGGAACTTGATAAATGACTCAGCGTCTGACTTTGCGTGTAAATGGAGTATTGCAAGACATCTTGTCACAACGCAATACGCCGCTTTTGTACGCTCTGCGCAATGACCTCAAACTCAAAGCAGCCAAGTTTGGTTGTGGCTTGGGACAGTGTGGTTCATGCAGCGTTTTGATGGATGGCCGAAGAACGCTGTCATGTGACACACCGCTGTGGGCCTGCGAGGGCAAGTCCATCACCACCTTGGAAGGCTTGGGCTCGCCCACCCAACTTAATGCCTTGCAAGCAGCGTTCATCGAAGAGCAAGCCGCGCAATGCGGCTATTGCGTGCCTGGCATTCTCATCAGCGCGCAAGCGTTGATTGACCAAAACCCCAAACCCACCGAGCTTGAAATTTGTGAGGCGCTGGACGCCAACTTGTGTCGATGCGGCACCCATGCTCGGTTTGTTCGTGCCGTGATGCGCGCCACAGGACAGTTGAAGGAAGTTACGCCTACATGAGCATTCGCATCCAATCACTTCCGCCCACTTTAAAGGCCAATCCTCAACTCGACCGTTGGGTTGACTTCAGCATCGATGGTGTAGTGACTTTGCATCCGGGCAAGGTCGAAATTGGTCAGGGCATTGTGTCTGCCATTGCACAAATAGCGGCCGAAGAACTTGACGTGAACTACATGCGACTGCGCACCATCGCCGTTGACACCACATGCAGCCCCAACGAAGGGTCCACCTCCGGCAGCCGCTCGGTGCAGGAGGGAGGCGAGGCCATGCGTCAGGCTTGCGCAGAAATACGCGCGCTCTTTTTACAAGCTGCCGCCAGCCAACTGGATGTTTCACATCACGACCTACAAATCAATGACGGACGTTTCGAAACATTGAATGGTGTGCTTGGCCTGACTTACTGGCAGTTGACCCCATACGTTGACATGCACCAACATGCCAATGGCAGAGCAGCGCCCAAAGCTGCAACCACATTTAAGACGGTGGGCCTATCGCTACCAAGGCTAGATCTGTTAGCCAAAGTCACGGGCGGTGCATTCATTCACGACATGGAACTACCCGGTATGTTGCATGCAAGGGTTGTGCGTCCACCCTCTTTCAAGGCTTGGCTTTTGCGGGTCAACGAAACACCCATTCGTGCCATGCCGGGTGTATGTGCTGTGGTCAAGCGTGGCAGTTTCTTGGCCGTGATTGCTACGCGCGAAGAGCAGGCCATCGCGGCCATGCAAGCACTGGCCAAGGTCTGCGAATGGGAAGAATATGCCAGCCTTCCAGGCCCTGCTGAAGTGCACAACTATTTGTATGCACAGCCTGCAGAGCACGAATTGCTGTGCGATGTCTCATCGCCGCTTGAAGACAACGAATGTTGTGAACTACAAGCCACCTTCACACGACCTTATTTGGCGCATGCGTCTATTGGACCTTCATGCGCACTTGCATGGTCACACGATAAACAGTTGGAAGTGTGGTCACACAGTCAATCGATTTACGCATTGCGTGACGAAATCGCCAAGTTGCTTGAACGCTCACCAGAGTCTGTGGTGGTTAGACATGCTGAAGGTGCAGGTTGCTACGGCCATAACGGTGCGGATGATGTCGCCTTTGATGCAGCCTTATTGGCTCTGGCAGTGCCTGGGCAACCGGTTCGGGTGCAATGGATGCGCGAGGACGAATTTGCTTGGGAACCCTTGGGACCAGCCATGGCGGTGAAGCTCTCTGGCAAGCTCTCACCAGATGGCAGAGTGGCGCAGTGGCGTCAGGAGATATGGGGCAATCGCCACATTGGACGTGCTGGCCGTTTCCCTGGTCCGGGCCTTCTGGCTGCATGGCACTTTGAACCTGGCATTGAACCGCCTCTGCCTGCGGACATGCCGCTGGTGATGGGAGGCGGCAGTCAGCGCAATGCCGTGCCTTATTACGACTTTCCCGTCAAGCATGTGGTCAACCACGCCATACAAACCATGCCTGTTCGAGTCTCGGCCCTGCGAGCACTCGGGGCCTATATCAATGTGTTTGCCATTGAAACTTTCATGGATGAAATGGTAATTGCTGCAGGCGTTGACCCTATTGAATTTAGATTGCGTCACTTGCAAGATGAACGCGCGATCGCAGTCATTGAAGCAGTTGCACGCATGGCGAACTGGAAGCACCAAGAAGTTGGCGACGGAACCCATGGACGTGGCTTTGCTTTTGCACGCTATAAAAATATTGGTAATTACGCAGCCGTGATTGCAGAGGTATCCATAGGGCAGTCGGTGCGTGTCACACGGGTGTATGCGGCCATCGACTGTGGTTGCATCATCAATCCAGATGGGGTAAAGAATCAAATTCAAGGCGGCATAGTTCAAGCTACCAGTTGGGCGCTGAAGGAACAAGTCAGGCACGACACTACCCGTATCACCAGTCGCACTTGGGAGGACTATCCGATCCTGACCTTCAGCGAGGTACCAAAGATGGAGATCGAGTTCCTCAACCATCCACAGGAAGAGTCCTTAGGGGTTGGTGAAGGCGTGACGGGACCCATTGCCCCCGCCATTGGCAATGCAATTTTCAACGCCATGGGCATTCGCATGCGTGATTTGCCGATGACAGCCGAGCGCATCATGTCAGCGATGAATGATTGAAGCGCGTGCCTTTTGAAACAAAACAACGCCCTACTTACAAAACAACAGGAGACAAACCATGACAACTTTGACCGATTACTGCGATAAATACGCATCCGTGCGCATGCGGCGCGAAGATGGTATTTTGGAAATGCAGTTTCACACCGAAGGTGGGCCCCTACGCTGGAGCAAGCGCGCACATGAAGACCTGGAATGCGCTTTTCTTGATGTGGGTCGAGACCGAGACAACGAAATTGTCATCCTCACCGGCACAGGCGACGAGTTCACGGGCCCTGCCGTGCAACCCACCGGGCAAGGCGGTCACCACAACCCGCGCAAACCTGTGACAGCGCAAGAGTGGGACAACCTTTGGTACTGGGAGGGCAAGCACCTCTTGATGAACCTGCTCAACATTGAAGTACCCGTGATCACAGCCATGAACGGACCTGCTTCGCGTCATGCAGAGATTCCACTCTTGAGCGACATCGTTCTGGCCGCAGACACAGCGACCATTCAGGACTCTGCGCACTTCAATGGTGGCTTGGTGCCCGGTGACGGCGTGCATGTGGTGTTCCCACTGTTGATGGGGACAAACCGTGGGCGTTATTTTTTGTTGACCGGACAGGTACTCGACGCCAAGCAAGCGCTTGACCTGGGATTGGTGAATGAGGTGATGCCGATTGAAAAACTATTGCCACGTGCATGGGAACTTGCCCGTCAACTGCGCCAACGCCCCCCATTGCTCAGACGCTACACCCGCGTGATGCTGACCCAAGACCTCAAACGCCGCATGCATGATCTGCTGGGCTATGGGCTTGCGCTAGAAGGTCTTGCTGCTGTTCAAAAAATAGACTAACCACCATCAATCAGGAAACACCTATGCACACTCAACCATCATTGACGCGTCGGGACTTCACCATCGCAACAGGCCTTACGCTGGGCAGTGGCCTGTCATGGGCCCAAGCTGCACCCTACCCAAACAAGACGGTCAGTTTGGTCGTGCCCTTCCCGCCGGGCGGGGCGGTTGACCAAGCTGGTCGTGCGATTTCGCAAGCACTCTTCAAGGTCTGGAAGCAGCCGGTCGTCATCAACACCAAAGCAGGGGCTGGCGGGGCCATTGGCATGTCGACCGTGGCCAATGCAGCTGCTGACGGATACACCTTGTTGGCCACACATCCATCCATCATTGCGGTGCCCGAGGCTGAGCGCTTATTTGGTCGCACGCCCTCGGTCGATCGCAGCAACTTTTTGCCCTTGGCGCTGATGGTGGCAGACCCACTGGTGCTGGTGGTGAAGGCAGACTCGCCCTGGAAAACCTATGAGGAGTTCATTGCCGACGCTAAAAAAAGACCGGACAGCATTGCCTACTCTTCATCGGGGGCATACAGTGCCGTGCACTTGCCAATTGAAATGTTGACGCACGCTGCTGGCATCAAGCTGCGGCACATTCCTTATGCAGGTGGCGGCCCAGCATTGACGGCAGTTCTCGGTGGTGTGGTGGCGGCGACAGCAGGTGCACCTGCCGTACTTGCACCTCAAATCAAGGCTGGTGAACTGCGCGCCTTAGTCACCACTGGTGTAAAACGCCATGCATTATTACCAGACATCCCCACAGCCATTGAACTGGGCTTTAAGGACGTAGAGTTCTACCTTTGGGTGGGCCTATTTGCCTCCATCAAAACAGATGAAGCACTAGCGCAAACCATTCGTCGTGACATTGGCCGTGCGATACAAGAGCCAGAGTTTGTGCAACTCATGAACAAACTTGGTGCCCCAGTTGACTACAGAGACGGTCCAGCATTCACGGCTTTTCTGGATAAGGATGAGGAACGTATCAAAGCTGCAATTAAGCGAATTGGTAAGGTAGATTGATTCTGGCGGAGCATCAAGTTGCTTGGGAACTTTGATGCACGCTGTCATACATGCTTACCAATAGATCTTGCACTGTCCAATCGTTTTCAATAGGCACATAAGCCAACGCATTAGCGCCCAAAGAGGAAGCTGTGTTGCACATCTGGTTAAACAACAAAGCCTGTCTCACAAATTCTGCCGCGCGAGCATCTATTGCCTCGACACGTCCTTGTTCATAGGCCAACATTGCATCGGCTACCAAGCCAGAGCTTCCGTCTGCTCGCGCAAAGACTGCGTTGCCCATCACTACTGCATCGCTTTCGCCGCTGCCACTATTTATTAACAACGTCCCTGCATCACGCAATTGGCAGTCTGACTTCAGGTTGATGCTGACAATATTTTGCTCGTCGAGTGTTTTAAGTTCGTTTGCATCGGTCTTGCCATTGTCATTGGCATCTTGCCAAACAGCGAATTCTGCAAACTCATCGTCGCCTGCATCAAGTAGGCCATTACCGTTGGTGTCTAGGGTTTGTAAACCTTCCAAGTCCGTTTGGGCATCGATCTTAAGGGTTTGAAAACAGAACTCTGAAGCATCTGAGATTTGATGGTTTTGATCTTTATCCCAAATCAAAACTCCATCGTCGTTGCCTGCCCAAGCCATCGTGTCTAGGATGCCATCAGAGTTGACATCTATCTTGACGCTGGAGTTTTGCAGTGAGTTGAAATGAATGCCATCTCCATTGAGGTCTAGGACGATGGGTGGGATAAAGTATCCAGAATGCTGGTTATAGGAGTCAATATAAAAGCCCCAATGACCGCCATTCAACTCCTGCTTGGTAACTTCAAAATGCCATTGATTAGTGAGCCCATCCTCATCGGTAAGTAACCAGTTTGTCTTAAGTAGATCGAAAAAACCATGGAATATAAAATTACCACGGTTACCGTCACGTGAAGTTGTGTAGCTGTAACTTGCATCTATCCATCCACCAACAGGAACTTCATTTTCGTCATATCCTTCGGGAGTGTGAAATGTGGCATCCATCAATTGCGTACGAACAGCAACTGCACTCTGTGGGGTGTCATCCTCAATGCCAAAAGTAATCTGCACCCAGTTCATCCAAGGGTAATACCCATGTCCTAATCCTGCAATGTATGAAGCTGTTGGATACTGATTGGGAGGGGGTGCGACATTCACGTAAGCCACCGCCCAAGTTTTTCCTCCGTGTCCGTCGTCTGACAAGTAGTCAAATGATGCCGCGCCCGTAAATCCCGTTGTAGCTTGAAACTGCACTTGCCCATCCACGATGGATGCATGACCGTTTGCGTAGTCTCTCACCGCACTGACGGTCAACGAGTCGCCATCCACATCGCTGTCATTACTGGTCAACTGACTGAACGCAACCGTCATGAGCGTATTTTTATAAGTATCGAACTTGTCATCCACGGCCACCGGCGCATCGTTCACTGCGGTGACAGGAATGACTGCTTGCACTACGGCTGATTCAGCCCCAGCGGCATCGCGCACTTTGTATTGAAACGATGCGTTGCCGTTGTAGTTGGCGTTGGGCGTGAACACCACATTGCCGTTGCCATCCAAACTCACCGAGCCTCCGGAAGCATTGCCAACCCAGCTCAAACTCAATGCGCTGTTTGCGTCATCAATGTCGCTGTCGTTGGCCAATAGGATGGATTTGTTGATGTTAAAAACTGCATCCTCACTGGCCCCTGTGACGATTTCGCCTTGCGCCGTTGGTGCATCGTTCACGGCGCTGACAACAACAGTTGCCGTCACTGCGTTAGATTCCAAACCATCGGGGTCCTTCACCCAGTAAGTGAATGTTGCATTGCCGTTGTAGTTGGCGTTCGGGGTGAACACCACATGACCGCTGGCATTCAAATAGGCCGTGCCACCTGCGCCCGACTGAACGCGAGAAATTACCAAGCTGGCTTGGGAGTTGTCTACGTCTGTGTCGTTTTGCAACAAGGCACTGCTCAATATCGTCAGCTGCTGAT
Source organism: Comamonadaceae bacterium (assembly GCA_947451285.1). Classification (GTDB taxonomy): domain Bacteria; phylum Pseudomonadota; class Gammaproteobacteria; order Burkholderiales; family Burkholderiaceae_C; genus Limnohabitans. Next base: position 2,172 of record CANFYL010000063.1, on the reverse strand, counting down.
CCTCCACACCCTGAACCGTCTCACCCTTTGCCACAGGCGCATCGTTCACGCTCAGCAGCGTGATCGTGGCGGTAGCAGATGCAGTGCCGCCGTTGCCGTCATCCACGGTGTAATCAAAGCTTGCCGTTCCGTAGTAGTTGGCGTCGGGTACAAACAAAATCGTGCCATCGGCGTTGAGCGTCACGCTGCCGTGCCGTGCATTTGAAACGGCTTTGATGGTCAGCACTTGTCCGTCCGTTGCCGCATCTACGTCACTGTCGTTTTTAAGCAAGTCGCTCTGATTGAGCAGCAAATTTGAATCTTCCGATGAGCTGATGGTTTCGCCTGTTGCGACAGGCGCATCGTTGACCGCGGTGATGGTGAATGCTGCCGTTGCCTGTGACAAGGTGCCACTTTGATCGCGCACCTGGTACACAAAGCTTGCCACCCCGTGGTAGTTGGCATCTGGCGTAAAAACAACCTCGCCATTGACCAACGCCACCGAGCCATGCGTGGCGTTGCCCACCGCAGAGACGGTCAAGACATCGTTCGTACCGCCCAATAAAGCATTGGTGCTATCCGCGTCGGTGTCGTTGGATAACAAGCTGGCAAAGCTTATATGTAATGCAGTGTCTTCTGTAGCACCGCTGAGACTGTCATTGGATGCAACAGGCACGTCGTTGATCTGAGCCACATTGATCGACACGGTGCCTGTTGAAGTTCCGCCCGCACCATCACTCACGGTGTATTGAAAATTTGCAACACCGAAATAGTTGGCATCAGGCGTGAAAGCAATGCGTCGGCTGCCATCGGCTTGCGCAACGAACCCCACCGTGCCATGCGTGGCGTTGCTGACTGCGGTGATGCTCAGCACCTGCCCGTCGGTGGCCACGTCTACATCTGTGTCGTTGGTTAACAAATCAGATGGGATAAACCAAAGCGTGGTGTCTTCGTTGGTGCTGACTGTTTCACCCGTCACAACTGGGACATCATTGATGGCGTTGACGGTGATGCTCACGCTGGCATCTGTAGTGCCTCCGTTGCCGTCACTCACGGTGTAGGTGAAGCTGGCTGCGCCGTGGTAGTTGGCGTTGGGGATGAAGCGGATGTCACCGCTGGCCAGCATGCTCACCGTGCCGTTTGTCGCACCCGATACGGCGGTGATGGTTAGCACTTGTCCGTCGGTGGCGGTGTCTACGTCGCTGTCGTTATCTAAGAGTTGCGCCTGGGTAAAGAAGATGGCGCTGTCTTCGTCTGTGCTGCTGATCTCGCCCACCGTCACCGGCGCGTCGTTGACGGCTGCTAGGTTGATGGTGGCCACTGCGGTGGCATATCCCCCGCTGCCATCGCTCACCGTGTAGTTGAAACTCGCCACACCTTGGTAGTTGGCGTCTGGCGTGAACTGCACAGTTTGCGTGCCGTCTGCGTTGTTGACCAAACTCACTGTGCCGTGGGTCTGCCCGCTGATGCTGCTGACAGCACTCAAGCTCAGCACTTGGCCGTCTGTGGCTGTATCTACGTCGCTGTCGTTGGCTAGCAGCTTGCTGGCTGCTATGTAGAGCGTGGTGTCTTCGTACGTGCTGGTGCTTTCTCCTTGCACCACCGGGGTGTCGTTGACCGCATTAACAGTGATGCTCACGCTAGCGTCTGTGGTGCCTCCGTTGCCGTCACTCACGGTGTAGGTGAAGCTGGCTGCGCCGTGGTAATTGGCGCTGGGGATGAAGCGGATGTCACCGTTGGCCAACATGCTCACCGTGCCGTTGGTCGCACCCGATACGGCGGTGATGGTCAGCACTTGGCCATCGGTGGCGGTGTCTACGTCGCTGTCGTTTTCTAAGAGTTTTGCTTGTGTGAAGGTCAACCCCACATCTTCGTCTGTGCTGCTGATCTCGCCCACTGTGACCGGCGCGTCGTTGACGGCTGCTAGGTTGATGGTGGCCACTGCGGTGGCATATCCCCCGCTGCCATCACTCACCGTGTAGTTGAAACTCGCTACACCGTGGTAGTTGGCGTCGGGGGCGAACTGCACAGTTTGTGTGCCGTCTGCGTTGGTCACCAAGCTCACTGTGCCATGGGTCTGCCCGCTGATGCTGCTGACAGCACTCAAGCTCAGCACTTGGCCATCGGTGATGGTGTCTACATCGCTGTCGTTGTCGTTGTCGAGCAGTTTGCTAGCTGCTATGTAGAGCGTGG
>CANFYL010000062.1 GCA_947451285.1 Comamonadaceae bacterium | reverse complement strand
GAGCATGGCCACCAAGGTGGACACACCGAACAAGTCAAACGCCAAGATGACTTCGTTTTTGGTTTCACCGGTTTCTTGGCCAATGCCGACCAAGAACTTGACGGCGCGTTCAAACTCTTTTTCCGTGACCTGGTTCTCGATCACGAACTGGTGCATGTGGGTGCTCAGCGAGCACAGCAGTTGACGCAAACGCGGATCGGGCGTGCGTGCCATGACCTCTAAGACCAAGGGCAAAACGGTGTCGGGCGTGGTCGGCAAGACCAGCGTGTCGGTGACTTTGGACATGCAGAAGACTCCTCTGGGTGTAACACGGGATGGGCGGTGATTTTCCCTTTGAAAACATGCCGGACTGTCCCGCTTGTCTCAGAAGCGACCGCATGACCTCTCCCACGACCCAAGCAGGCTCGACAGCCAAGCCCTAGGCGGGTGCAGAAAACCGGTGGATGCCTTGGGCATCCACATGCCGCTTGACCAGTCCCTGAGAACGCAAACGGTGCAAGTGCGCGACCGCTTCACCCATCGCGAAGGTGGTCTGGTGAAAATCCAAAGGGCGCTTGAACAACAAGGTCAAGACATCATGGGCACTTTGTGCGCTGTGCTGACACGCCTGCAGCAAATCGTCCAAGCGCTCGCGGTGATGGTCTTGCAACTGCGCAATGCGCTCATGCAGGCCAACAAAGGGTTGGCCATGCGAGGGGAGAACCAAGGTATCTTTTGGCAAGGGCAAGAACAGTTCGAGCGACTGCAAAAACAAGCTGAGCGAGTCGGCTTCTGGCTCAATTTCATAGACGCTCACATTGGTCGAAATACGGGGCAACACCATGTCCCCGCTGATCAGCACGCCCAGACTTTCGCAATGCAACGCCATGTGTTCTGGCGCATGGCCATAGCCTGCGATGCAGCGCCATTCATGGGCGCCGACGCGCAGCACTTGGTCATGCAAAAGCCGCGCAAACACACGTGGTACTTTGGGAACCATGGAGGGGTAATAGCTTTTGCGTACTCTGATCTTTTCCAAGTCTTGTGGATCGCACCAACCATGCACGGCAAAAAAGTGGGCCGCCTCTTCGCCGCCAAACGCATTCATGCCCTGTGAGTACAAACACGCCAAATGATGGTCAGCGGCACTCATCCACAGCTGGCACGTGTGCTCCTCAGTGCTCCAGTGCGCGCACAACCAATGGGCCAAGCCCACATGGTCCGGATGCATGTGGGTGACGATGACGCGCAAGACCGGCAAACCGCCTAGCTGGGTGTCAAAAACTTGCTGCCAGTGCTGCTTGGCCTCGTCACTGGAGACGCAACAGTCCACCACCGACCAACCATCGATCACGCCATCAGGCCCTTCGCGCTGATCACGCAGCAACCACAAGTTGATGTGGTCCAACGCAAAAGGCAAAGGCATGCGAAGCCAACGCACGCCCGCTGCAACTTCAGTACTTGTGCCGGGCGCCGGCTTGTGGTCTGCGTGCGGGTAGTGCAAGCGCTGTTCCAACAGTTGCGCATGCGAGGGTGTGTGGTCAGGGGCCTTCATCAACGGCCTTTGAACACGGGTGTGCGTTTTTCTAAGAAGGCCGCACAGCCCTCATGGGCATCTTCGGTTTGCAACAACAGGCTGATGGTGGCCATCTCATGCGACAAGCCCGCACTCAGCGGCATGTCCGCACCTTGCAGCATCGAGGTTTTGAGCAAACGCAAGGCCCAAGGTGATTTTTCGGCGATGCGGTGAGCCAATGCCATGGCCTCGGTCATCAGTTGCGATGGCGGCAGCGCACGGTTAACCAGACCGATCTGCACGGCCTCAGCAGCCGTCAGAAAGTCGCCCGTGAACATCAGCATCTTGGCTTGGCACAAAGGAATCTGGCGCATCAAGCGCTGCGAGCCACCGCCCCCAGGAAATAAGCCCAGCTTGATTTCAGGCAAACCTAACTTCGCGTCGTCAGCCATCAAACGGATGTCGGTGGTGAGCATGAACTCAGCCCCTCCGCCCAAAGCCCAGCCGTTGACCGCGGCAATGATGGGTTTGGCGCACACTTCAAAACGGCGAAACACCCGATGCAAAACCAGGGCAAAGTCTTGGTAGTGCGACAGCGCATGCCGACTGTTCAAATCGGCGATGTTGCCTCCTGCCATGAAGGTACGCTCATCGCACCCTGTGACCACAATCGCACGCACGTGTGTGTCTTGCTCTAACGCGTCCAAGGCTTGCTCCATGGCCAACACCATGGGCAAGTCCAAGGTATTCATCGACTCGGGTCGATTGAAGGTCATCACACCCACAGCCGCATCGCGGCGTGTCAGCACATGGGGTTGGGTCATGGCATTCTCCTGTTGTGACCGATTGAAGACGTTCTGATCAAAATTCAGGACGTGCGTTGGCGTTTTTTCCACGACCTCAAGTCCATCATGCCTGCTGCCACGCGTGGATCACTGTCAGCGGCAAACAGTTGGTGCTTTTGCACTTTTTGAGTGCCTGTGGTGGGAATCTCGTCGGTGAACCACAGCCACCCCGGCGCTTTGTAGTACGCCAAGCTGGCATCGCAGTGCGCAAACAGCTCGCCCACCAGCTCATCGTCTGCACTTTGGGGCACGGCCACACCAGACTTGAGCACGACGCAGGCCAACACCTCTTCTTCGCGCACCTCGTCTTTGACGGCCAAGACGGCGGCTTGCGCAACCAAGGGGTGACTTTGCAAGACCGCCTCGACTTCAGCCGCAGCAATGTTTTCGCCCGAACGGCGAATGATGTTTTTACGTCGTTCTAAAAAATGCAGCAAGCCATCGGCATCGCGCGACACGATGTCGCCGGTATGAAACCAACCGCCACGCCAGGCCTGCTCGGTGGCTGCATCGTCGTCCAAATAGCCACTGAAGAAATCGCGCCGTGGATGGCTGGCTGAGTCGCGCACCAGCATTTCACCTGGCGTGCCGTCGGGCACATCGACGTCGGCATCGTTGACCACTCGCACTTGCATGCCGGGCTGAACGCGGCCAATGGCACGCGTGCCAACTTGGCGCGGCAGATCGGCATCAAAAATAGCACGCACCATCTCGGTCATGCCCCAAATTTCAACCAAGGGATAACCAAAGCGATGCTCGAATTCGGCGTGTCGTTGGGGGTCTACCCCAGCGCCAATGGCAAAGCGAACTTGATGGTCACGCTCGAGCGGATGGTGCTGCTGGTTGAGCAACATGGGTACCACCACCCCCAGGTAGTGCACCACCGTTGCTTTGGATTCATGAACTTCAGTAAACCAACGCGAGACTTGAAAACGGTCGGTTTGAATCTGGCAATTGCCTTTGAGCATGGCGCAGTAAAACGAGAAGATCAAAGCATTGACATGGAACACCGGCAGTGGGTTGTAAATGCGCTCGCAAGCTTCGCCAAAATTGACCAAACCGCCACGCGTGGCATACCAGCGTCCGGCCGCCAATTCATAGCGGTGAGACAACAAACACCCCTTGGGCCGACCTGTGGTGCCTGATGTGTAGAGCACGCTGGCAATGGTGGCTGCATTGGGCGTGGTGGATGTCGCAACACGGACGGCAACGGGCAAGACCATCTGCACACTCAAAGGCACCACCGCAGCCTGATGCTCAGACACCGCCAAGGCTTGCTGTAACAGCTTGGACATGGGTTCGACCACCACGACCAAGTCCAACTTGGCGTGCGCGATCACATAGGCCATCTCGGGTGGGCGATGATCTGGGTTGAGTGGTACACAGCACACGCCCAGCGCGTTCATGGCGAGCTTGTGCACAAAATGCTCCAAGCGGTTTTCAAGGAGCAAGCCCACACGGTGGCCCACACCGTAGCCGGCCTGGCGGTAGCGCTGCATCAAATCATGCACCGCGTCCGCAGCTTGGGCATAGGTGAAGCTTTGCCCCTCAGGCGCATAGGCGCGAGCAGGGTTGGCAGGCACCACCAAAAATGGGCGCTCGGCATACGTCTGGGCCGCAGCAAAGAAAACCTCTGGAATGGTTGAAGTCTCACCAATCTCAATCATGTCGCCTCCTGCATTGCCCCGTGGTTGGAAGGTGTGTCAGAGCCTGAGCACGCCGTAGCCCATGTCGCCAAACGGCGCATTCAAAGAGGCCACGATGGCCATGCCCAAGGCATTGCGGGTATCTACCGGGTCCAAGATGCCATCGTCCCAGAGCTCAGAGCTGGAGTAATAGGCATCGCTCTCGGCTTGAAAACTGTCGAGCACGGGTTGACGAATCGCTTCGATGTCCTCGGCACTGAGTTGCTGTCCTTCGCGCTGCAATTGGCGAATCTTCACATCGGCCAAGGTGTTGGCAGCTTGCTCTGCACCCATGACAGCGATTTGCGATTGCGGCCACATCCACAAAAAGCGGCCATCGAAAGCGCGTCCGCACATGCCGTAATTGCCGGCCCCAAATGAGCCGCCGACGATGACGGTGAACTTGGGCACCGAGCAGCCCACCTGGGTCATGATCATCTTTGCACCGTCTTTGGTTATGCCACGTTCTTCATACTCACGGCCCACCATGTAGCCGGTGATGTTTTGCAAAAACACCAGTGGGGTGCGATCTCGGTCACACAAGCGCATGAAGTGCGCGGCTTTGAGTGAGCTGTCGTTGAAGAGCACGCCGTTGTTGGCCAAGATACCTACTTTGCAACCCCAGATACGCGCAAACCCACAGACCATGGTGGTGCCGTAATCGGGTTGGTATTCATGAAAGTGGCTGCCATCGACGATGCGGGCAATCACTTCGCGCATGTCAAAGCCCACCTTCCAATCGGTGGGGATGATGCCGTACAGCTCTTGCGGGTCGTAGTGTGGCGGCTCAGGCTCAATGCGGTCAATCCGCTGTTTGAGTACCGGTGTGGTCTGGGCAAATATGTCGCGTGCCAAGGCCATGGCGTGGGGCTCATCGTCGGCCGCATAGTCACAAGTGCCCGAGACCGTGGTGTGCATCTGTGCACCACCCAAGTCTTCGGCACTCACCACCTCGCCGGTGGCGGCCTTGACCAAAGGAGGTCCACCTAAAAAGACACCGCCGTTGCCACGCACGATGACGCTGTAATCACTCAAGGCCGGAATGTAGGCACCGCCTGCGGTGCAATGCCCCAGCACCACCGCAATTTGCGGAACCCCCAGTTTGGACAAGGTGCACTGGTTGCGAAAAATACGGCCTGCGGTGTAACGGTCGGGGAACAAGTCGGCCTGCAAGGGCAAGAAGCCTCCTGCGCTGTCGCACAAATGAATCACCGGCAAGCGGTTCTCAATGGCAATGTCCAAGGTACGAATGATCTTCTTGACCGACAAGGGATACCAGGCACCGCCTTTGATGCTCGGGTCGTCGGCATGGATGATGACTTCGCGCCCATGGATGATGCCAATGCCAGAGACCTGACCCGCCCCATGCACGTCACCGCCATAAGCACGGTTGGCGGCCAAGGCCGACAGTTCGAGAAATGGCGTGCCTGGATCAAGCAGCAAATCAAGGCGTTCACGCACCGTGAGCTTCTTGCTCTTTTGCAGGCGATCGATATCGCGCTGCGGCCGTTCGTGCCGTGCTTGGTTCAGTCGTTGACGCAGCGTTTTGACCCGCTCGCTCATGTCGGCAAAGTTTTTGCGGTAAGTGGTGGACTCGGTGTCCACCTTGCTGATGATGCGGCTCATGCGGTGGCTCCAGTCTGGCTGTCAGGGCGCACACGGGCCAAGGTGGCACCGCGTTGGAATGTTTGTCCTTCGGTGAACGGCAAATCTTCGAGCACGCCGTCTTGGGTGGCTTCGATGGTCATCTGCAACTTCATGCTCTCGATCACCAACAGCGCTGCACCCGCTTTGACCACGCTGCCCGGGCGCGTCAACCAAGACACCACCACGCCAGGCATGGGCGCTTGCGACACACCACCGCCGTGTGCAGCGGCACCTGCGTTGGCACGCGTCGGATCCACACGGTCGATGCGGCAAGCGCGACCGTTGAGTTGCACATACACGCTGTCACCATGCGCCACTGCATGCAGCCTTTGAGCCTGGGTTGGCTGCTGAACACTGAAGCTATGGGGCGTGAGCGCACGCACCGTCACGTGCGTGGTGTCCACCACCACATCGGCACCATGCTTGCGGGTCTTGTGGCTTGGCGTTGCAGCGCCTTGAATCACATAAGTTGTCATGGAGTTGTGTTTTAAAGAAGGAGATTCAATTGCGCCAAGCGCCCATGGACACATGGGGTTCACTCACCGTGGTGCTGAAAGGGTCACGGCTGACAGCAGCAGCCACTGCCACCAGGGCTTGTCGCTCGGCATCGGTCCAGGGTGCAGGCTTGAGGCTGGCTTTGTGTCTTTCTAAAAAGTCGGTGTCCGTCGCACCCGCTTGGAACTCAGGGTGGGCCAACACACGGCCTAAGAAATGGCTGTTGAGGGTCACGCCCAACATCACCGTGTCGTGCAAGGCCTGGCGCATGCGCGAAATCGCCACCTCACGGCTGGCGCCGTGAACTACCAGCTTGGCCAACATGGAATCAAAGTCGGCGCTGACCGGGGCGCCCTGCACCACGCCGTTGTCAAACCGAACACCGGGTCCTTGCGGTTCTTGCAGCAGCAGCACTTTTCCAGTGTCGGGTACAAAGCCGGCGTCGGCGTCCTCGGCCAAGATGCGGCACTCGATGGCACTGCCATGCCACTGCACCTGCTCTTGCCGCAGAGGCAAAGGCTCACCTTGTGCCACCCGCAATTGCCACTCCACCAAATCCAAGCCTGTGACCATTTCTGTCACCGGATGCTCGACCTGCAAGCGGGTGTTCATTTCTAAAAAGTAAAACTCACCGGTTTGCGACACGATGCACTCCACCGTCCCTGCATTCACATAGCCTGCTGCACTGGCCAAGGTCACGGCCGCTTGGCAAATGCGCTCACGCAATGCGGGGTTCAACGTGGGCGCAGGTGTTTCTTCGATCAGTTTTTGAAACCGCCGCTGGATCGAGCACTCGCGCTCACCCAGATGGATCACCTGGCCATGCGCATCACCAAACACCTGCACTTCGATGTGGCGGGGTTTTTCCACAAAACGCTCAGCCAACAAACGCCCGTCGCCAAAGTAGCGCTGACTCTCAGCGCGCGCCGTGGCAATGGCCTGCGGCAAACTGGCAGCGTCGCGCACGATGTGCATGCCTTTGCCGCCACCCCCTGCCGTGCCTTTGATGAGCAATGGAAAACCAATGGCTGCAGCGCGCTCGACAAACGTCTCTGGCGACGACTCTTCTTCCGCCGAAGGCGTCACCGGCACGCCATGTTGGGTGGCGAAGTTACGCGCGGTGATCTTGTCGCCCATACGCTCGATCACATCGGCGGGTGGGCCTACAAAAATCAAACCAGCTTGAACCACAGCACGCGCAAAGTCGGCGTTTTCAGACAAAAAGCCGTAGCCTGGATGAATGGCGTCGCAACCGCTGTCGCGCGCTGCCTGTATCAAGGCCTGTGGATTCAACCACGCGGAGACAGGCGGATCGCCGACCAGCTCCACCGTCTCGCTGGCGATTTGAAGCGCCGGACCGTGGCGGTCGCGCGCATGCCAAGGCACCACCGCGGCAATGCCCATGCGCTGTGCGGTGCGCACAATGCGCAGGGCAATTTCGGCACGGTTGGCAATGAATAATTTTTGAATAGTCATGTCTTTTTCCGTTTGCTGGGGCCACGCACGGGCCGTGCATTGCAAGAAGGGGTTGGCGCTTCGCGTTCGTGCAACACCAACTGCGCCACGCGGTCCAATCGCTCGCGCGCTTCATGCAGCAACTGGGCCAGGTCAGGCGACGGGCCAGTCAATCCGTGATTGGGCACAGGCGTGACCAGCAAAGAACCCAACACGATTTGGGTGTATTGGTCTGCGGTGCTCTCAATGTCCACGGCACCTCGGCCAAACAAGGTGCCCCACATGCGGTGCTCCACACCGCCGTACACCATAGAACGCAGCAATTCGATGTCGGTGTCAGCGTGTACCTCACCCTGTTCAATTGCTTCTTCCAAAGTGCGAACTAAAAATGCGGTGTAGCGCACATGCAACTCGTGCAACACCGACTTGAAATACTCGGGCCCGGTGCGCACTTCGTGTAAGACCAAACGCGACAAACCCGGCTCTTCCACATACACCCGCAAATGGCGCCAGATCAAAAAGCGCAAGCGACTGCGCACGCCTTGAATGCGCGAAAAGCTGTCTTCGATGTCACGGATCAGGGGCACATACATGCCACAGAGCACATCGTTGAGCAAATCGCGCTTGGTCGGGTAGTAGGCATAAACCAAGCCCTCGACCACCCCCACCTTGGCCGCAATTTCACCCACCGACGCGCCGCCAAAGCCTTTGTCTAAAAAGATCTCGCGGGCCGCATCTAAGATCTCTTGGGCGCGTCGCATGCGACGCGGTGTGTGCTTGCCCACAGGATTGGCGCTGCCCTGTGAATTCAACGGGCGAAGCTTGGTGCTTTTGGTAACGGCAGACTTCAAGGCAAACTCTCCAACACAGCGGCAGGCACATCGACTTCCAAGTCGAGCAGCATTTGTGCAAAGGCCTTGCCCTGCGGGTCATAACGCAAAGAGGACACACCGCCGCCACCCAAGGCCTGCGTCATGACAAAGTTGAGCGCATCGAAACCCGGCAAGCTGTAGCGGTGAACCTCGCCCAAGACCAGATGCGCAAAATAGGCATGCACCCGCTGTGGCGTGAGCCAGTCACACAAAAAGGCGTAAGCGGCCGGTGACCTGGCGATCACACCGATGTTGGCGTTGTCCCCTTTGTCACCGCTTCGGCCATGGGCCAAGCGCAGCAAGGGCACCCGCACCCTAGGGCCCGCAGAACTTGCGTCGGCCACTTCATTGGCATGGGTGCCGGTTGGCTGAATCGGTGTATTTGCTTGGCCCACGTGCTGCGGTTCAAAACCCAGGTCTTGCGCGTCGATGGACACACGTTGGGTAAGTCGAACCGGGTCGATCAAACATGAAAACAAACGCACCACCGGGGACGGCGAGGGTCTGCCTGCGGCAAAGCCTGTGATGCCTTGCGCCATGGAGGTGGCCGATGGGGCAATTTCTTTGGCCAGCAACTCCAAAGCTTCGCGTTGCGCATGCTTGGCTGCAATTTTCAACACCACCTCACGGCTGGCTTGACCCCGGGCATGGGGGCCATAGGTGCTTTCTGCCCCTAAAACTTCTAGGCTTGTTTGCGTGAAATCAGGCCAGCCACGTTGGTTCAACAAGCGTTGCACGCGCTTGACAATGGATTCGCCCACCCGCATGGCTTTGGGCGCAGCTTGGTGACCCCCAATCATCAGAGTTCCCAACAAGCGCCAGCCCTCGCTGTAGGTCAAGCTGGCCTTATATAGATGTGGCGCCACCTGACCACGCGCACCGCTGACGTGCACCCGATCGGGGCCGTCTTGGCGCAAGCTGACATGGCGAAAGTCAGCGCGAACATCCGGCAACTCGTAGCAAGCCGGATCAGCAATTTCATACACAATTTGCTCAGCCACCGTGGCTGGCGTCACCAAGCCGCCGGTACCCGCTGGCTTGGTGACCACAAAATGCTGGCCCCCTGCATCGCACTCGACGATGGGAAAGCCCATGTTGTCCCACCCGGGCACTTGTTCCCAATCCGTGAACAAGCCGCCGGTGCATTGGGTACCGCATTCAATGATGTGTCCCGCCAAGCTGCCACAAGCGAGTTTGTCCCAGTCGGTCCAAGACCATCCGAACTCATGCACCAAAGGCCCCAAGGTCACCGCGCTGTCGACCACCCGACCGGTGATGACGATCTGTGCGCCTGCGGCCAAAGCAGCTGCAATGGGTTGGGCACCTAAGTACGCATTGGCACTGAGCAACTTGTCGGGTAAGGATTCGCCACTGAACATCTCGCGCAAGCCCTCTGCTCGCAAAACCTCCAATTGATCGCTCAAGTCGTCGCCATCCACCACCGCAATGCGCAATGCAATGCCCGAGGCTTGCAAGCGACTGCGCAAGGCCTGGGCACAGGCAGCGGGATTGACGCCACCTGCGTTGGCCACAACGCGAATGCCTTGACGTTGAATCTCAGGCGCCAAGTCGGCCATGATGCGCACAAAGTCTGGCGCGTAACCCGCATCTGGCGATTTGGCGCGTGCCCGTGCCAACAAAGACATGGTGATCTCAGCCAAAAAGTCAAACACCAAGTAATCAATGTGACCCGATGCCACCAACTGGGTTGCACCTGCTTCGGAGTCACCCCAAAAGCCAGAGGCACAACCGATTCGCACCATGTCACGAGAGGATGGATGGCTCATCAGGGGTTCACTCACCGGTTGGGCCACTGTGGCGCACGTCGCTGGGCAAAGGCTTGCATGCCTTCTTTGGTGTCCTCACTCTGGGACATGATGGGCAAAATAGTTTGTGCCAGATTGAGTGCGTCGTTGAGCGACAAATCGCTCATGGCCGCAAAAGCACGCCTGCCCATGCGCAAGGCCACAGGGGAGTTGGCCACCAGCTTGGCGACCAAGGCGTCTACCGCCGGATCCAAGTTGTCCGCAGACACCACTTGATTGACGATTTCCAAGCGACAGGCTTCATGCGCGTCAAAGCGCTCGGCAAAAAAACACATCTCTTGCAACTTGCGCCGTGAGATCACACGCATGAGCAAGGGCAAGATCATCATGGGAAATACACCGACACGTGCTTCGGTGGTGCCGAACTTGGCCGTGTCCACGGCGACCGCAAAATCACAGGCGCAGACCAAGCCCACGCCACCACCAAAAGCGCCGCCATTGACACGCGCAATGATGGGCACGTTGCAGCGGTCCATGGCGCGAAACAACTCCGCCACCGGGTGGTCAAAGCGGCCGGGTTCGAGGGCAAAGGGCGAACCGTCGGCCGTGGGTTTGAGTTTGCCGCCGGCGCAAAACGTCTGTTGGCCCGCACCGGTGAGCACGATGGCACGCACCCCTGGCATGTGTTCGGCGGCTTGAAAAGCCCGCTGCAAGTCGGCCATGACGGCATCGGTCATGGTGTTGTGCTCGGCCTCGCGGTCGATGGTGATGCGACAGACCACGCCTTGCTGCAGCACCTGCACTTGAGAAGACTCAGTCGTCACGTGTGTGTCCTTGAGAAAGTTGGGCAAATGCCTTGGGCGCTTGGTAGAGCGGAAAACCGTTGTAGGTGAAATCT
>CANFYL010000061.1 GCA_947451285.1 Comamonadaceae bacterium | reverse complement strand
GTGAAGACCATGTGCTGGACGAAGAGCTGCCGCTGTGGGTGCCCATTCCTGCGCTGGCCGAAATTCAAGTGGCGCTGGAACAGGCCGTGAAGGACGTGACGCAATGCCACGGTGCAGAGCTCAAACGCATTTTGCGCACCGGCACGGTGGCCAGCACCGACAACCGCAACTGGGAGCTGCTGCCCAACAACACGCCACAGCGGCGCTTCAGCCAAAGCCGCGCGGTGGCGCTGGACATGGAAAGCGCCACGATTGCAGCCAATGGTTTCAGGTTTCGGGTGCCCTATGGCACGCTGCTGTGCGTGAGCGACAAACCCTTGCATGGCGAAATCAAGCTACCCGGCATGGCCAACCACTTTTACCGCGAGCGGGTGGACCAGCACCTGCGCATTGGCATGCGCGCCATTGAGCTGCTGCGCCAGCAAGGCCCGGCACAACTGCACAGCCGCAAGTTGCGCAGCTTTGCCGAAGTGGCGTTTCAGTAAACTGCGTCGCCCATCTTCTCGCCCAGGCGCACAGGGCGAGCGGCTTGCCAATCGGGGTTGAGCGCCATGGTTTTATTGGGCCAGAGCAAGACCACGGTGGAGCCCAGCAAGAAGCGCCCCATTTCGTCGCCTTGTTGCAGGCTCAGGGCTGGGTCGTCGTAGGTCCACTCTCGCACTTGGCCCGGACGCGGTGGGTTCACCACCCCATGCCAAGGCGTGGCCATGCTGCCCACGATGGTGGCGCCCACCAGCACCAACACATACTGCTGCGGCTTGGCGCCCAGGGCAGCGGGCATGTCAAACACGCACACCACACGTTCGTTGCGCGCGAACAGACCCGGCACACCGCGTGCGGTGGCGGGGTTGACAGAGAACAAGTCGCCCGGCACATGGACCATGCGGCGCAAGCGCCCGGCACTGGGCATGTGGATGCGGTGGTAGTCCTTGGGGCTGAGGTAGATGGTGGCGAACTCGCCATCCGCGAACTGCTCAGCCAAGGCTGCGTCGCCGCCCACCAAGGCTTGGGTGCTGTAGTGGTGCCCCTTGGCTTGAAAAATTTGATCGCCCTCGATGTGCCCGAGCTGGCTGATGGCGCCATCCACCGGGCACACAAAGTCAGCCGCAGCCAAGGGGCGCGCGCCGGGTTTCAAGGCGCGGGTGAAGAAGTCGTTGAAACAGGCGTAGTGCGTGATGTCGGGCTGCGCCGCCTCCTCCATGTTGACTTGGTAGCGCCGAACAAACCAGCGGATCAAGGCATGGGTGAAGCGCCCGCCTTGGGCGCGAGCCACAGACCCTGCAAACACAGTCAAGGCTTGTTTGGGCAGCAGGTACTGCAAGAGCACGGTGAGGGTTTCGGTCATTGTTCGGATTTTAGGTGGCTGCCGCGCCAGCCCTGGGCGACGCAGATGGCCCTGTGCCGTCGGGCACGCCTCGACAGACAACACCCTTCCAGCAAGCGCACTCAGCCACGGCACAATGTTTGATATGAACCCTCTGTTTGAATGTCAGCATTTGATGAAGCGCTACGGTGACCAGACCGTGGTCAACGATGTGTCGTTTCGCATCGCACCCGGCGAATGCCTGGGTGTGATTGGCCCCAACGGCGCGGGCAAAACCACCACGCTGCGCATGTGCCTCGGCCTGGCCACGCCCGACAGTGGCACGGTGCAAGCGTTTGGTTTGACGATGCCCAAGGATGACTTGGCGATCAAGGCCCGCCTGGGCGTGGTGAGCCAGTTCGACACCCTCGACCCGGACTTCACCTGCGCCGAGAACCTGAGGGTGTTTGGCCGCTACTTTGGTTTGAAGAAAGCCGACATCCAGGCCCGCATTCCTGAGTTGCTGCACTTTGCCGCGCTCACCCACAAAGCCGATGCCAAGCCCGGCGAGTTGTCGGGCGGCATGAAGCGACGCCTGAGTTTGGCGCGGGCCCTGATCAACAACCCCGACTTGCTGCTGCTCGACGAGCCCACCACCGGCCTCGACCCGCAAGCGCGTCACCTGATGTGGGAGCGTTTGCAGCAACTGCTGCAACAAGGCAAGTCGATCTTGCTGACCACCCACTTCATGGACGAGGCCGAACGCTTGTGCCATCGGCTGCTGGTGCTCGACCATGGCCAAAAGATTGCCGAAGGCGCACCGCGCGATTTGATTGCCCAACACCTGGAGCCCGATGTGGTGGAGGTGTATGGCAACGGCGCTGTGAACCTGATGAACAGCCCGCTCAAAGACTTGGCACAACGGGTGGAGACCAGCGGCGAGACGGTGTTTTTCTACACCCACCAAGCCGGCCCCTTGTTGCAAGCCTTGGCCACGCACAGCGGTCTGCGCACCCTGCACCGACCGGCCAATTTGGAAGACTTGTTTTTGAAATTGACCGGGCGCCAGATCCGGGAAGAGGGCTGACACCATGCACACCTACTTTCGTTTTTGGCCAGTGTTTTTGCGTAATTTACTGGTGTGGCGCAAGCTCGCCATTCCCAGCCTGGTGGCCAACATTGCCGAGCCGCTGATGTGGCTGGTGGCCTTTGGTTACGGCATGGGGGCATTGGTGGGCGAGGTCAATTTGGACGGCCAGCGCGTGCCCTACATCTTGTTTTTGGCGAGTGGTTCGATTTGCATGAGCGCCATGAACGCAGCCACGTTTGAAGCGCTGTACTCCGCCTTCTCGCGCATGCATGTGCAAAAAACCTGGGACGGGATCTTGAACGCCCCCATGCGCTTAGGCGATGTGCTGTTGGCCGAAATGCTGTGGGCTGCATTCAAGGCTTTGTTCACCATCACCGCCATCTTGGGCGTGATGATGGGTCTGGGCATCACCCACAGCTGGAAGCTGCTGGCGGCTTGGCCCATCCTCTTGTGTGTGGGCATCACCTTCAGTTGCATTGCGCTGATCTTCAATGCGCTGGCCAAGGGCTATGACTTTTTCACCTACTACTTCACCTTGTTTCTCACGCCCATGATGTTCTTGAGCGGCGTGTTTTTTCCGCGTGACCAGTTGCCAGATCTGGTGCGCGAGGTATCCGCCTGGCTGCCGCTGACCCAAGCCATTGCCTTGGTGCGCCCGCTGTTCCTGGACCAGTGGCCGGCGCAGCCGCTGCTGCATTTGGGCGTGTTGGCGCTCTACGCCGTGGTGGCTTGGCGCATAGCGCTGCACCTGACGCAAAAACGTTTCAAAGCGTGAGCGCGACACAGCAAAGAGGTACAACACAGACACGACTCAAGCCTAAAAAACCGCAGGTGACAGGGCTTGGGGCTGCTGACGATTTCTGGTACCCCAGCATGAGGAAGCGGCCCCAAGCCCTTTCACCGAAGCAGCTGAGCCATCGCCAACGCCATGCCCACAACTCAGCAAGCCCACCGCGTCAGCCAATCGCAACCTTTGAGCCGCTAATATTCTTGTCATTCAATCCAAGTCACGAAGGGAAATTTCAATGAGTATCCAAACCGTAGGCATCATCGGCGCCGGCACCATGGGCAATGGCATCGCGCAGGCTTGCGCCGTCTCAGGCGTGAACGTGGTCATGGTCGACATCTCCGAGGCCTCGGTGGCCAAAGGCATCGCCAACGTTGCAAACAGCTTGGACCGCCTGATCAAGAAAGAAAAAATCACCGAGGCAGACAAGGCAGCGGCCTTGTCACGCATCCAAGGCAGCACGAACTACGACGACCTGAAAGCTGCGCAACTGGTGATCGAAGCCGCCACCGAGAACTACGAGCTCAAGGTGAAGATCTTGAAGCAAGTCGATGGGCTGTTGGCGCCTGAGGTGGTCGTGGCGTCGAACACCTCGTCGATCTCGATCACCCAACTGGCCGCCGTGACGCAACGCTCCGACCGCTTCATTGGCATGCACTTTTTCAACCCGGTGCCCATGATGGCCTTGGTCGAAATCATCCGTGGTTTGCAAACCAGCGACGCCACCCATGATGCCGTGCACGACCTGGCGACCCGACTGGGCAAGAGCCCCATCACCGTGAAGAACGCGCCTGGCTTTGTGGTCAACCGCATCTTGGTGCCCATGATCAACGAAGCCCTGTTTGTGCTGTCCGAAGGATTGGCCACACCCCAAGACATTGATGCCGGCATGAAGCTCGGTTGCAACCAACCGATTGGCCCTCTGGCGCTGGCCGACATGATTGGCTTGGACGTCTGCCTGGCCGTGATGGAGGTCTACCTGAAAGAGTTTGGCGACAGCAAATACCGCCCTTGTCCGCTGCTCAAAGAAATGGTGGCCGCTGGTCACCTGGGCCGCAAGACAGGACGCGGCGTTTACGTGTACTGAGCGCCTGAGGCTGTGCCATGAAGTACGCCTTGCTGTCTGACATCCACAGCAACTTGCATGCGCTCGAAGCGTGCTTGGCGCATGCCAAAGCACAGGGTGCAGAGCGAATTGCAGTGCTGGGCGACTTGGTGGGTTACGGGGCATTCCCCGCAGAGGTGGTGGCGCGTTGCCAAGCGATTCAAGCTGAGGGCGGCATCGTGCTGCGTGGCAACCACGAAGAGCTGGTGCAAACCCACAGCGTCAACGACGCCAGCGCCAGCTTGTCGTTGGGGGGGCAAACCGCACAGTGGACGCATGACCAGCTCTCGCCCGCGCAACGCTTTTGGTTAGAAATTTTGCCCCTCACCGCGTGTGAGGACAGCGTGCTGTTGGTACATGCCAGTGCCGATGCCCCCGAGCGGTGGCGTTATGTGGAAGATGAGCGCACGGCCAGCCTGAGCTTGGACGCAGCCACGCAAGACCCCGCTGTACGTTATGTGTTTGGGGGTCATGTGCACCACCAATCCTTGTTCTACCGGGGCACAGGGCGGCAACTGATGCGCTTTGAGCCTGCGCCAGGCGTGGCGATTCCAACCCCGAAGCACCGCCACTGGATTGCCACCGTGGGCTCAGTGGGCCAGCCGCGTGATGGCAAGCCACGCGCCATGTACGCCGTGTTTGACAGCCGCGCTGCCAAGCTGACGTTTCACCGCGTGGCCTACGACCACATGGCCGCTGCGCGTTGCGTGCGTGAAGCAGGCTTGCCTGAGTTTTTTGCGGCCCGCCTGGAGTCCGGCCGATGAAGCGGCTAGAGCCAGGCACTGAGTTAGACGGCTTTTGCATTGGCAATTGCTTGCACGCCGGTGGCATGGCTCACATCTATGCGGTGAGCTACGCCGACCAGCGCCCGGCCCCGTTCCCCATGGTGATGAAGGTGCCCCGCATGACGGCAGGCGACGGCGCGGAAAACATTGTGGGATTTGAAGTGGAACACCAAATCTTGCAAGTGCTGCAGGGCCGTCACGTGCCACGCTTTGTCGCTGCTGGTGATTTGATGACGCTGCCCTATTTGGTGATGGAGCATGTGGCAGGTCAAACCTTGCAACAACATTTGGACACCCACACCGAGCAGCGCACCCGCCCATCAGCTCAAGAGATCGCCCAACTGGGTGCGGCTGTGGCACGCGCAGCACACAGCCTGCACCAACAAAACGCCTGCCACCTCGACCTCAAACCCGCCAATGTGCTGATGCATCCCGATGGCCATGCCGTGTTGCTGGACTTCGGTTTGTCATGCCACGCACACTACCCCGATTTATTGGCCGAAGAGCTGCACAAAGCCGTGGGCTCGCCCGCCTGGATCGCGCCAGAGCAAGTGGTGGGGGTGCGCGGTGACCCACGCAGCGATATCTTTGCCATCGGTGTGATGCTGTACGAGTTGGCCACAGGCGAGCTGCCATTTGGCAATCCAACCACGGACGCCGGTATGCGCCAACGTTTGTGGATGGACCCGGCGCCGCCTCGTCGCTTGCGCCCCGACATTCCAGCGTGGTTGCAAGAGGTGGTGTTGCGTTGCTTAGAGCCTGTGGCCGCGCAACGCTACCCGTCAGCCGCACATTTGGCATTTGATTTGGAGCATCCAGACCAAGTCCACATTTCGGCGCGTGGCGAGCAAATCACTGGCACTTCTTTTTTCACTCATTTCAAGCGTTGGGTGCGTGCTGCTGGCATGCACTATGCGCCCAGCCCGCTGCCTTCGCAGCAAATCGAAGAGGTGCCGATCCTGATGGTGGCAGTGCCACACCACGATGTGAGCGACGCCACCCTGTATTCGTTACGGCAAGCAGTTGCGCGTTCGCTGGGACTGCGCCCGGGCGCTCGGCTGGCAGTGGTAACCGTAATTTCACCCAACCAAACCAGCAGCACCGACAGCGCCAGCAGTGAAACCCGCGTGCACCGCGAATACCTGACCATGCTGCACCAGTGGGCTCAACCGTTGAACTTGGAAGGTCACCAAACTTCCTACCATGTGCTCGAAGCCAGCGATGTGGCCAACGCCTTGGTGCGCTACGCCGAAGGCAACCAAGTGAGCATGATCGTGATGGGGGCAGCCACCCACGGCTTGCAAATGCAACGCTTCGTTGCCACCGTGCCCATCAAGGTGGCGATGGACGCGCCTTGCACCGTGATTTTGGTGAAGCAGGCCCTGCCGTTTTCTGCCTTTGAAGCGCTACCCGAGCACCTTGCTTAAAGGTTGCTCATTCATTGCCCTGAGGGTTCCAATCCAATTTGCTCTTTCCAAGGTTGGTTCCTCCAATCGAGCGCCCATTTCTTGGATACAGCACGTTGCTCTGGTTTGAGGTGACGAAACAAAGTGTCACGGTTAAAAATAGCTTCAGCATTCCCTTTGGTAGAAGCAAGGGTGAACCACATCAGCGCAAGAATGAGGTCAATCTCGCAACCTTTACCGTCGGTCAAGAATAGTCCGAGGTTGTATTGCGCCTCCCATAGGCCCTGCTCTGCTGCTTTTTCGTACCAATGGAATGCCCTGCGAAGATCAACGGAACAACCCCGCCCCTCCTCAAACATCAGGGCCAGGTTGTATTGGCATTGCATACCGCCATGATTTGCGCCAATCGTGTACCACCTCACAGCCTCCTTTTCGTTTTGCGCGACGCCTTCACCTTTTTCGAAGGCATACCCAACACGAAATGCCGCCTCAGCATCACCTTGCACAGCGTCCATCATGATGTCATGCATACACGGCCCCTCTGATATTCATCCAACGTTGCAACAACCTATCGTAATCTCAATGCCCTTATCCAAATAAAGCCTATCTCTCCTAAGTTCTCCAACGCCCCTCCTGGCTCACTATGAATTGAGGCTCGACGCTATGGCTCAGTCCACTTTGGCGCCAGAAGCCTTGACCACTTGGGCCCATTTTTTATGCTCGGCATCGATGAACTTGGCAAACTCGGCAGAGGTATTGCCGCTTGGAATAGCACCTTGGACCAGTAATTTCTCTTTGATGGCAGGCGTAGCCAATGCTTTGGCCACTTCTTGCTGAATGCGCAGCACCACGTCTGCGGGGGTGCCTGCTGGGGCCAACAAACCAAACCAGGAGCTGGCGTCAAACCCTTTCATGGCAGAACCACCGGCTTGTTCGATGGTCGGCACATCGGGCAGTGCAGCAGAACGCTGGGCACTGGTCACGGCCAAGGCTTTGAGCTTGCCCGCTTTGATGAGCGCCATCGATGAGGGCAGGTTGTCAAACATCACGTCGGTCGAGCCACCGACCAAGTCCAGCAAGGCAGGACCCGAGCCCTTGTAAGGAAAGTGGACCATGAAGGTGCCGCTCATGCTTTTGAACAATTCACCCGAGAGGTGAATCGACGTGCCGTTTCCGCTGGAAGCCATGTTGAGCTTGGCCGGGTTGGCTTTGGCGTAAGCAATGAATTCGGCCACGGTGTTGATGTTGCGTTCTTTGGCGCGCTCGGTGTTGACCACCATGACGTTGGGTACCCCAGCCACCAAGGTGATGGGGGAAAAGTCTTTGATGGGGTCATAAGGCAACTTGTCGTAGAGCGCACGATTGATGCCGTGTGTGCCAACGGTACCCATGAGCAAGGTGTAGCCATCGGCTGGCGCCCTGGCCACAATCTCAGCGCCCAAATTACCGCCGGCGCCGCCTTTGTTATCCACAATAAAGCTTTGGCCGAAGGCTTTGCTCAACTCAGGCGCAATGGCGCGTGCCAAGATGTCGGTGGTGCCACCGGGGGTGAATGGCACCACAATGCGCACCGGCTTGCTGGGCCAGTTCTGCGCGAATGCGCCAAGTGCACTCAGCGTCATGGCGGCAAGTAAGCCACGTTTCAAAATTGTTGGAATGCGCATGCAAGTCTCCTAGAAATCTGATCGGCCTGATGTGGCCTTTGAAAAGGTCGATAAAAAAGCCACCCGAGGGTGGCTTGTTCGGGCCAACGCATCAGTCTGCGTAGATACCCGCCGCTTTGATGATGGGACCCCATTTGGCAATTTCTGCTGCCACAAATTTTTTGTGCTCTGCCGGCGCCGTGCGCTTGTCGTTCACCACCACGGCACCCAACGCCTCTTCTTTCTTGAGGAACTCAGGGTCTTTGAGCGCTAACTTCAAGGCGTTGTTGAGTTTGGCCAACACATCCGCAGGTGTGCCCTTTGGCGCATACATCCCGTGCCAAATGGTGACTTCAAAGTCTTTCAATCCAGCCTCTTGCAAAGTAGGCAAGTCTTTCAAAGCTGGGGTGATCAAGCGCTTGCTGGTGGTCACCCCAAAGGCTTTGACTTTTTTGCCTTCAATCTGGCTGGTGGTGTTGGTGGTTTGGTCGCACAACAAATCGATCTGCCCGCCCATCAAATCGGTCATCGCTGGCGCCGTGCCTTTGTAGGGCACGGTGGTCATGTCCACTTTGAGCGCACTTTGAAACAACAACCCGCACAAGTGAGACGCGGCGCCCAACCCTGCATTGCCCAAATTGACTGCGCCTTTTTGTTGCGTGATCCAAGCCGTCAATTCTTTGAAGTTGTTGGCTGGCATGTTGGGACGTGAAATCAAGGTCATGGGCACTTCGTTGACCATGCCGAGGTACTCGAAGTCTTCCATCGTGTCATAGGGCAGCTTTCGGTAGAGCGCAGGCGAGGTGGCCATGCCGATGTGATGCAAGAACAAGGTGTGGCCATCTGGCACAGCCTTGGCCACTTTGTTGGCACCGATGGTGCCGCCAGCACCTGCGGCGTTGTCAATCACCACAATCACGCCGCCCAAGGGCTTACGCATGGCTTCGGCCAAGTCGCGCGCCACTCGGTCGGTGGGGCCACCAGCGGCGAACGGCACCACGATGGTGACGGGCTTGTCTTTGATGGGGAAATCTGCAGCGTAGGCGCTCACAGAGAGTGTGGCCAAGGCCACCAAACTGGCAGTTACGATTGTTTTCATAGCGTCTCCTTAATGTTCCATATCGTAGCGACTCTGCGCGCCAGTGGGTTGACTTAAATCAGCTGGCCGAGCTTTGGCTAACTCTTGCCAGCTGACTTCACTGATAGCTGCGCGCGTCGTCGATCACCTTGCCGTCATTGGGCAAGCTGCCGGGCGCGACCAATGTCACCTCGGCGCGCAGTTTGGTGACCTCACGCACCGCTTCACCAATTTGTTGCGTCAAGCCTTCGCTGGATGGGGCCTCTACCTGCAAGTCCATTTGGTCGTTGGCCATCTCGCCCGTCACGACCAAGCGCGCCCGCCCGATTTGGGGGAAGCGTTTGACGACCTCGGCGACCTGGCCGGGGTGCACAAACATGCCACGTACCTTGGTGGTCTGGTCGGCACGGCCCATCCAACCCTTGATGCGGGCGTTGGTGCGGCCGGTGGGGCAGTTGCCAGACAACACCGCCGACAAGTCGCCGGTGCCAAAGCGGATCAAGGGGTAGTCTGGATTCAAGCTGGTGACCACCAGTTCACCGACTTCGCCTTCGGGCACGGGGTCACCCGTGCCCGGCCTGACGATTTCGACAATCACGCCTTCGTCCAACACCAAGCCTTCACGGGCAGACGTCTCGTAGGCGATCAGGCCTAAATCAGCGGTGGCATAACACTGATAGCCCGCAATGCCCCGCTCGGCCAACCAGTCACGCAAACTGGGAGGGAACGCCTCACCCGAGACCAGGGCTTTGCGCACACTGGGCAAGGCCACGCCCATCTCGGCAGCTTTTTCAACAATGATCTTCAAAAAGCTAGGCGTACCGATGTAGCCCGCAGGCTTGAGCTCGGCCATGGCTTGCACTTGCTGTTCCGTTTGACCGGTGCCGCCGGCAAACACGGTGCAGCCGATGGCGTGTGCCCCTGTTTCCATCATCGAGCCCGCTGGTGTGAAGTGGTAGCTGAAGCAGTTGTGAATCAACTCACCTTCGCGAAAGCCCGCCGCATAAATGGCACGGGCCATGCGCCAGTAATCAGCACCTGCGCCTTCGGGTTCATAGATGGTGCCGGGACTCGCAAACACACGGGGCATGGCTTTGCCAAACCCAATGGCGGCAAAGCCACCAAAGACGTTGACGGCGCGCTGTGCTTGTTGCTGCGCCAGCAGTTCGTACTTGCGGATCACAGGCAGCTTGGCCAGTGCAGCGCGCGTGTTGATTTGCCGGGCGTCAATGCCTGCCAATGAAGCGGCAAACGCGGAAGAGTTTTTTTGCGCATGGGCCACTTGCGCAGGCAATGCGGCCATCAAAGCGGCCTCGCGCGCTGCGAAGCTGCGTGTTTCAAGGGCGTCGTGGTGAAGGTGTTCAGGCATAGGTTTCATTGAATCGAGGGGCACCACAAGGTTTAAGCCAACCAACGCTTGCGGCGCTTGTAGCTCTTGGCATCTTTGAAGCTCTTGCGTTCGCCGCCGCCCACACCCAGGTAAAACTCTTTCACGTCTTCGTTGTTGGCCAGGTCAGATGCAGCACCGTCCATCACCACGCGGCCCGACTCCATGATGTAGCCATAGTCGGCATATTTCAGGGCCATGTTGGTGTTTTGTTCGGCCAGCAAGAAGGTAACTTTTTCTTTGTCGTTCAAGTCTTTGACGATGTTGAACACCTCTTCCACGATTTGCGGCGCCAGCCCCATCGAGGGTTCATCCAACAAGACCATGTTGGGGTTGGACATCAAGGCGCGGCCAATGGCGCACATTTGCTGCTCACCGCCTGAGGTGTAGGCCGCTTGCGAAGTGCGGCGGGTTTTGAGACGGGGGAAGTAGTTGTAGACCTTCTCCAAGTTGGCAGCCACCTCGCCTTTGTCGGAGCGGGTGTAGCTGCCCGTGAGCAGGTTTTCTTCGATGGTCAGGTGGGCAAAGCAATGACGCCCTTCCATCACCTGCACCACACCGCGTTTGACCAAGTCAGCAGGTGTGAGGTTTTCAATGCGTTCGCCACGAAACTCGATGCTGCCTTTGGTGACCGCACCACGCTCGCCTTGCAACAAGTTGGAGATGGCGCGCAAGGTGGTGGTTTTGCCTGCGCCATTGCCCCCCAAGATGGCAACGATGCCGCGCTCGGGCACTTGCAGCGAGACACCTTTGAGCACCAAGATCACATGGTTGTAAATGACCTCGATGCCGTTGACGTTGAGAACGATGTTGTTGGC
>CANFYL010000060.1 GCA_947451285.1 Comamonadaceae bacterium | reverse complement strand
CAAGCCGCCAAGTAAAGGAGCCCACATGACGGAAGCTAAGAAATCCCTCAAGCGCACCTTGATTGGCAAGGTGGTCAGCGACAAACGTACGAAGACAGTGACTGTGCTGGTCGAGCGCCGTGTGAAGCACGCGCTCTACGGCAAGATCGTTGCCAAGTCGAGCAAGTACCACGCGCACGACGAAACCGGTGAATACCATCTGGGCGACCTGATCGAAATCACCGAAAGTAAACCTATCTCCAAAACCAAAAACTGGGTTGCGACTCGTTTGGTTCAAAAGGCTGCTGCGGTTTAAGTCTTAAGGACTTCGGTTCTGCAAGATCTCAAAAAGCGACCCACAATGTGGGTCGCTTTTCTTTTTTCTCATCACATGTCAATTCACAGGAGCAAGCCATGATCAAAGTCGGAGACAACATTCCACACACCACGCTGATGGAGTATTCAGAAGTTGAAGGTGAAGGCTGCAGCATTGGCCCCAATGCTGTGGATGTGTCCAAAGCTACTGCTGGAAAAACCATTGCATTGTTTGCTTTGCCAGGTGCCTTCACGCCCACATGTTCTGCCAAGCATGTGCCTGGTTACGTTGAGAAATTCGCTGAGCTCAAGGCCGCAGGTGTCGATGAAATTTGGTGTGTCAGTGTGAACGACGCATTTGTCATGGGCGCATGGGCGCGTGATCAAAAATCCAACGGCAAAGTTCGCATGTTGGCAGATGGCAGCGCAGACTTCACCCAGGCAACAGGTTTGACGCTGGACTTGACTGCACGCGGAATGGGCGTGCGCAGCAACCGTTATTCGATGCTGATCAAAGATGGCAAAGTCGTGGCCTTGAATGTTGAAGCTTCTGGGAAATTCGAAGTGAGTGATGCAGACACCATGCTGACTTTGGTCAAAGCCTGAGACAACTGCCCCAAAAGAAAAAACCGCGCAAGGCGCGGTTTTTTTTGCGACAAATATTCAGGGAACCCACAACACCAATCTGTAAACCGCATAAGAACACGCGATCCAGATGCTCAACGCATAAACACGCGAGGTGCGTGAATCGCGGGAATGAGGGACGTCATGGTTGAGCTGTTTGTCGCCATGGATCATGGGGGTGATCAAGTCCTCATGCTGAACGATCCGATGATAAAAAACACTCGCCACATGCAGCACAAGCAGGGCAATCAGCAGAACCTTGCCAATTTCAGTGTGGTAGAGCGTCGCGCGTGCCACCCAACTTGCTGGAGCCCATGCAGCCCAAGGCCCGGCCATAGAAATCTCATCGTCACTCAAAAAACCACTCGCCACCTGAAGTGCCAGCAAGCACAACATGGTCAGGACGGACAAGGCGCCCAGCGGGTTGTGCCCTACGCTGGCGCGATGTTCGCCGCGACGCAAGGCCGCTATGTAGTGACGCACAGCAGACGGAGAGGGCACAAAATTAACGAAGCGTGACCAATGCCCGCCCAGCAAGCCCCAGGCGATGCGAAAAAAAACCAAGCTGAGCACGGCGTAGCCAAGCCAATAATGAATGGGCATGAGTGAGCCACCTAATTCGCCGGTGACGAACAAACCCAAAACGCAAAGGCCTAAAACCGTATGGAACACGCGTGTGGGCAAGTCCCAAATACGCACAAGATTGACGGAAGTATTCATGGAGTTCACATTTCAAGACAAAAGACACGAGATCACAAAGTGCGTAAACTTACGGTTTGATTGCCCCACCATTTTTACCCCAAAGGATCTGAGTTATGAATAAATTATGTCGCGTCATGTTGTTGATCAGCTTTGCTGCATGCAGTTTTTCCGCATCTGCTCAGTTCGCCAAACCAGAAGATGCCATCAAATACCGTAAATCTGCTTTGTCTGTGATGGGCACACACTTTGGCCGCTTGGGAGCCATGGCTCAAGGTCGAGTCCCGTTCGATGGCAAAGCTGCTGCAGATAACGCGGATATCGTTGCCAGCATGGCCAAGTTGCCTTGGGCGGCTTTTGTCGAAGGCAGCGATTCAGGAGATACAAAAGCGAAATCAGAAATTTGGAAGCAGTCTGCCAAATTCAAAGAAGCTGCAGACAAATTGCAAACGGAGTCTGTAAAGTTAGCTACTGCTGCGCATACGGGTAAAGAAGATGCCTTCAAAGCGGCCTTCGCCGCAGTGGCAGGCACCTGCAAATCTTGCCACGACGACTTCAGAGCCAAATAATCTTCAAGTGAGATAAAGTTTAAGCAGCACAGTCCAACAGAATCTGCGTCAATTCTTGCGGGGCACTGACCATGGGGTCGTGCCCCGTTGCCATTTCGATGGCGCGTGAGCCGGGTAGCCACTGCCCATCCCAGAAAGAAGGATCGGTCACGCGTGGCCAGATGGCGTCCATGGTGGCCAGTGTGGGCTTGGTGCAGCGTATGTAGGTACGAGGCACAGCAGCAACTCTTGCCGGTGAAAAATTCAAGAGGTCGCTGTAAGGGTGACCCGGATGTGGGGTTTGACGACGTCCAACCCATGCGGCGTCCTCACCGCTCAATCCAAACAGTTCAGGGCCGGGCGCTGGAAAGCTGTAGGACGGGCTGGACTGTGCTGCCCCCAACCTGCCTTCCCGAACAGCGCGCGTGTGAGTGGCGTTCCAGGCTTCGCCAGGCTTGGGAACCATGGCATCGACGTACACCAAGTGGCGCAGGCGCTCAGGCATCAAGTCGGCAACGCCTGTGCCCACCATGCCTGCATAAGAGTGCACGGCCAGAATCACATCCTGGAGTTCTTCGGTGTCGATGGTGGCCACCACGTCTTGGATGTGTGTGCTCAGGTGAATCTCGGGTGACAACAGATGCGCGCGCTCACCCACGCCCGTGAGTGTGACGGCATGCACACGATGTCCCTGTGCGGTGAGACGGTCTGTGACCCGTCGCCAACACCAGGCACCATGCCATGCACCGTGGACCAACACAAAATTTGCCATGGCTTGGTTCCTCAAATCACGTGTTTGGCGCGAAGTGCTGCTAAAGCCTTGGCGTCTAAATGCAACACCTCTTGCAAGACTTCGTCGGTATGCTGGCCCAGCAAAGGCGGAGGCAAATCTTTACGCACAGGTGTGGCGCTCAATTTGATGGGGCTAGACACCAACTCGACCGGGCCGCTGGCCGGGTGCTGCCAAGTGGTCACCATGTCGCGCGAGCGCACATGGGGGTCAGCGAATACCTCCGCCAAATTGTTGATGGCGCCACAAGGCACTTTGGCGGCTTCTAAGGCGCTTAGCCAATCGGCCTTGCGGCGTGTCATGAATATCGCTTCCAGTTGAGGCACCAAGATGTCTCGGTGGCGTACGCGGTCGGCGTTTTTGGCAAATCGAGGGTCAGTGGCCAACTCAGGATGGCCAGCCACCGCACAAAACTTGGCAAATTGCCCATCGTTGCCTACGGCCAAAATCAAATGATCTTTGAGGCCATCGACCGCCGGTGCGACTTCGAACACTTGGTAGGGGACGATGTTTTGATGGGCATTGCCCGAGCGTCCAGGCACCTTGCCATCGCGCTGACCAGACACCAAGTAGTTCGCACCCAAATTGGCCAGCATGGCCACTTGTGTATCGAGCAAGGCCATGTCAACGTGTTGCCCTTCTCCAGTTTTTTCTGCGTGACGCAGCGCGGCCAAAATGCCAACCGTCGCATACATTCCCGTGAACAAATCGGCCACAGCCACGCCCACCTTTTGTGGCCCACCCCCCAAATCATCCCGTTCGCCAGTGATGCTCATGAGGCCGCCCATGCCTTGCACGGCGTAGTCATAGCCCGCCCGTGCACGGTAGGGGCCAGTCTGACCAAAGCCAGTCACGCTGCAATAGACCAAACGGGGGTGAAGCTTGGACAAGGACGCAAAGTCCAGTCCGTAACGAGCCATGTCACCTACTTTGAAGTTTTCGATGAACACATCGCAAGACTTCACCAACTCAAGAATCAAGGCTTGGCCTTCAGGACTTGCAATGTCGCAGGTCACTGAGCGCTTGTTGCGGTTGGTGCCCAAATAGTAGGCCGCATCGCGGGTGTCTTCGCCGGACGGGTCTTTGAGAAAAGGGGGACCCCAGCCCCGCGTGTCGTCGCCAGCGCCTGGGCGCTCAATCTTGATCACGTCAGCGCCTAAATCGGCGAGCGTTTGGGTACACCAAGGACCTGCGAGCACGCGTGACAGGTCTAGGATGCGAATGCCTTGAAGAGAGTTCATAGGCAAATTGTCGGGCAATTTGTCTGCTGTGCGACCACTGACACCTTGGTTCTCATACGGCGCGATGATGACAGTGCTCACGCACCAGATAATGGCAGCCATGACACAACGTTGGATATCTTGGCTGGCCTGTGCGATGTTGACGCTTGGCATGGCTTGCACGCCCGCATTGAATTGGCGCGAGGTTCGGTTTGAGTCGTCGGACGCGAGTGTTTTGATGCCGTGCAAACCAGACCAAGCCAGCCGTTCCATCACCCTCCAAGCCAATGGACAAGGCGTGCCTGCCAGCTTGCAGTTGTTCGGTTGCGAGGCCAGCGATATGCAATTCACCTTTGGTCAAATCAGTGTGCCGCCGGGTGTGTCTGCTTCAGACGCGATAAAAGCTTGGCAGCAAGCCAGCTTGGCGCCTCTGAATGTGGCATCCAGCGAGGCCGTCACGGATGCTTTTGCGGTGAAGGGTGCATGGCCTTCACCCCCGCCGATGCGGCGACGTCTTCACACCCATCAGCACCTTGTTCAATGGTTGTGGTGGGCCAGAGGTGACATGGTGTACCAAGTCGCGGTGTATGGCAGTGTCAAAGCCAAGGCGTTTGACGACACCGCAGAGGTTTATTTTTCGGGAATTAAATTGCCATGATCAATGATGTTTTGCCGCGCCGAACAGCTGTGTGGGTATTTCTGGCCTTTGCCAGCGCCTATTTTTTGTCGGCCTTGTTGCGTGCGATCACCGCGACTTTGTCGCCTGGCCTGACGGTTGAGTTTGGCTTGCATGCGCAAGATTTGGGGCTTCTCGCGGGGGGGTATTTCTTGGGTTTCTCAGCGACGCAGTTGCCGATGGGCCACTGGTTGGACCAAAAAGGTCCGAAAAAAGTGGTGTTGTCGTTCTTAGGTGTGGCGGTCGTGGGTTGCTTGGTCTTTGCGTGGGCGACCAGTTTTTCTGGCCTTTTGTTCGCCCGGGTGTTGATTGGCGTGGGTGTCAGCGCCTGTTTGATGGCGCCCATGACGGGCTATCGACGGTGGTTGAATGCCGACAAACAACAGCGTGCCAACTCTTGGATGCTGATGACAGGCTCCTTGGGCATGTTGTCTTCCACACTGCCCGTGCAATGGTTGCTTCCTTGGATGGGTTGGCGCTGGATGTTTGTGATTTTGGCTGTCTTGTTGTTGCTCTCCATGTGGCTGATGCGCTGGCAAGTGCCTGTGTGGCGACTGCCTGAGCCAGTCCCGTCTGCGGACATATCCAGCAGCCCAAAGACCACAGGCGGCATCTTGGCCAGCTACGCGCCAGTCTGGCGAAACGCGTACTTCAAGACCTTGGCGCCGATGGGTTTTTTCAGCTATGGCGGCTTGGTGGCCATGCAGACCTTGTGGGCTGGACCTTGGATGGTCAAGGTGTGTGGCTACACGCCCCTTGAAGCAGCCACGGGTCTTTTTTGGGTCAATGTGTCGATGATGGTGACGTTTTGGTTGTGGGGCTTGGTGACGCCGCATTTGTATGCGCGTGGACTAGACGCCAACCGGCTCATGACCTATGGCGTGCCCCTGAACTTCATGGTGCAGATCTTCATCATCACGTCTGGGGCGGATGCTGGCGCACTGGCCTGGGCTTTGTTCTGCATAAGCACCAGTGTCGTTGCCCTGTCTCAACCGGCGGTTGGCATGGCATTTCCGCCTGCACTGGTAGGACGCGGCTTGTCAGCCTACAACTTGGTGGTGTTTTTGGGGGTGTTCGTTGTGCAGTGGGGCGTTGGGCTGATGGTGGATGGTTTCACCACGCAGGGCCTTTCGGAACCAGAGTCATTTCGGGCGGCCATCACGGTCTACTTGGTTTGCTGCGTGCTGGCCTATGCGCACTTTTTAAGACACAAGTCAGACGGCGGATAATGCGCATCCGAGGCCAATTCACTCATGAGCAACACCATTTTCATCATCGCCCACGCACCCTTGGCGCAAGCTTTGCGAGACTGTGCGTTGCACGTCTATCCCGAGTGCGCAAAGTCTGTGATCGCGCTGGACGTTCTGCCCCATGCCTCGCCTGAGGACACGTTGGAACAAGCACGTGCAGCCTTGGCGCAATCGCCTGACGACGGCTTGGTGGTGTTGACCGATATATTCGGCGCCACACCCGCCAATGTGGCCCAAAAATTGGTCTCTGGTAGCCATGCCAAACTCATTGCCGGCGTTAATTTGCCCATGTTGTTTCGCACCGTCTGTTACCGCCATGAACCTGTGGATGCCTTGGTGGCACGTGCTTTAACAGGCGGTACCCAAGGCGTCATGCAAGTCACGATCACCGCCCCACAAAATCAAACCCGTCCAAAAAATGATCAAAACCACTACGACCATCATCAATAAATTGGGCCTGCACGCACGTGCCTCCGCCAAGCTCACCAAATTGGCCGGTGGCTTTCCGTGCGACGTCTGGCTGAGCAAGGGTGAGCGACGTGTCAATGCCAAAAGCATCATGGGCGTCATGATGCTGGCCGCAGGCATTGGCAGCGAGGTTGAACTTGAAACAGAAGGCGAACAAGCTCAAGAAGCCATGGATGCGTTGTTGGCGCTCATCAGCGACAAGTTTGGCGAAGGCGAGTAAGGCAAAGCCATGACATTTGCCATTCACGGACTTGCTGTCGCCCGAGGCATCGCCATTGGGCGAGCTGTGTTGGTGGCCTCGAGCCGTGTCGATGTGGCGCACTACTTTATCGAGCCGTCGCAAGTTGATGCCGAGTTAAGACGCCTGGCCAAAGCCCGAACAGCTGTTCAAAACGAACTGCAAACGCTCCACGACAACCTGCCGAAAGATGCCCCGCCCGAACTGGCGGCTATTTTGGAGGTGCACTTGATGCTGCTACAAGACAGCATGTTGGCAGATGGCGTGACGCACTGGGTCAAAGACCGGCTCTACAACGCCGAATGGGCGTTGACGTCGCAGCTCGATGTGGTAGCGCGCCAGTTTGACGAGATGGATGACCCCTATCTGCGCGAACGCAAAGGCGATTTAGAGCAAGTCGTCGAGCGTCTGCTGCGGCATATCAAAGGCGTCCCCCACCAGATGATGCCGCCTGCAACCAGCAAGCGTTCAAGCACGACACGTCAACAAGACTTGTTGCTCGAAGACAGCATGGATGTACCCTTGGTCTTGGTAGCCCATGATTTGTCGCCAGCGGACATGTTGCAGTTCAAACAGAGCGTGTTCACTGGCTTTGTCACGGACGTGGGCGGCAAAACATCGCACACGGCCATCGTGGCGCGCAGTTTGGACATACCCGCCGTGGTCGGCGCGCGCACGGCCAGCCAATTGGTGCGACAAGACGACTGGATCATCATTGACGGCGACGCCGGCGTGGTGATCGTCAATCCATCCCCGATCATTTTGGCGGAATATGGATTTAAGCAACGTCAGGCTGAGCTGGAGCGCGAGCGCCTCTCACGGTTGCGCCATACGCCTGCAGTCTCTTTGGACGGGCAAAGGGTGGAACTCTTGGCCAACATTGAAATGCCGGACGATGCAGTCGCTGCTTTGTCGGTAGGCGCGGTGGGAGTGGGTTTGTTTCGCAGCGAGTTTTTGTTCATGGGCCGCGTAGGCGCTCTGCCTGACGAGCAAGAACAATACTTGGCCTACTGCCGTGCTGTCGAGGGCATGAAAGGGCTTCCGGTGACCATTCGCACCGTTGACATTGGTGCCGACAAACCCTTGGATCGATCGCCAAAAGACGAGGCACATTTGAATCCAGCCTTAGGCTTGCGCGCCATCCGCTGGAGTTTGGCCGACCCAGCCATGTTCTTGACCCAGCTGCGCGCAATTTTGCGAGCGGCGGCACATGGGCAAGTGCATTTACTCATTCCCATGTTGGCACACGCGCGGGAGATCAAACAAACCTTGGTATTGCTTGATCAAGCGCGCGCCCAGCTAGATGCGCGTGGCGAGTCGTTTGGCCCGCTCAAAGTGGGCGCCATGATCGAAGTGCCTGCGGCTGCTTTAAGCGTCAAAATGTTCTTGCGTCACTTTGACTTTTTGTCCATCGGTACCAACGACTTGATTCAATACACCTTGGCCATCGACCGTGCCGATGAATCCGTGGCACATCTCTACGATCCCTTGCATCCGGCGGTGCTGCGGTTGGTGGCCGACACCATCGCCGAGTGCCTGGCTCAAGGTAAGGGCGTCAGTGTTTGTGGCGAGATGGCGGGCGACCCCATGCTTACGCGCTTGTTGTTGGGGTTGGGGCTGCGAAGTTTTTCAATGCACCCAACCCAAATCTTGGCCGTCAAGCAAGAAGTGCTGCGTGCAGACATTGGCCGCTTAGAGTCTTGGGCTCAGCAGGTACTGGCCAGCGATGAGCCGGCAGCCATGCTAGGCCTTTAACCCCTCATACGCTTGGCGTGAAGAGTGCCGACAGCCGCGATTTTGATGGATCACACGCCCGCGGCGTGTGCTTGCTGATCGGCGTGGTAGCTTGATCGCACCATGGCGCCCACGGCCGCGTGGCTGAATCCCATCTCGTAGGCTTTGGCTTCGAACATTTTGAAGGTGTCCGGATGCACATAGCGCCGCACAGGGATATGGCTGCTACTTGGCGCCAAATACTGGCCAATGGTGAGCATGTCGATCTGGTGCGCGCGCATGTCTTGCATGACTTGCAAAATTTCTTCATCGGTTTCGCCCAAGCCCACCATCAAGCCACTCTTGGTGGGGACGTGAGGGAACATGGCTTTGAATTTCTTGAGCAAATTCAAGCTGAACGCGTAGTCGCTACCTGGGCGCGCTTCTTTGTACAAGCGTGGCACGGTTTCCATGTTGTGGTTCATCACATCGGGCGGAGCTGCTTTGAGGATTTCTAATGCGCGGTCATCGCGACCTCGGAAGTCGGGTACCAAAATTTCAATTTGCGTTTGAGGTGACAGTTCGCGGGTGCGACGGATGCAGTCGACAAAGTGTTGGCTGCCGCCGTCACGCAGGTCGTCGCGATCGACGCTGGTGATCACCACGTATTGCAGTTTCAGTGCTGCAATGGTTTTGGCCAGGTTCTCAGGTTCGTTGGCATCCAGTGGGTCAGGACGGCCATGTCCGACATCACAAAACGGACAGCGACGCGTGCACTTATCGCCCATGATCATGAACGTGGCCGTGCCTTTGCCAAAGCATTCGCCGATGTTGGGACAAGAGGCTTCTTCGCACACCGTCACCAGTTTGTTGCTGCGCAAAATGTCTTTGATTTCGTAAAAGCGGGTCGAGGGTGAACCGGCTTTCACGCGAATCCAGTCGGGCTTTTTCAGAACCTCACCGGCTTCGACTTTGATGGGGATGCGCGAGAGTTTTGCCGCAGCTTTTTGTTTGTCGAGTGCGTTGTAAGTGTCGACGCTTTGAACGTCGCGCACCACACGTGGGTCGGAGGTGGACATGGCGGTAAACCTGTTTGGGGGCCCAAATCAAGGGGCCAGATAGGTGACGAGTTTGTGACTCAAAACATCAGCGGCTTCTTGCCAACTGACCGATACGCCGATTGTAGAAAGATCGACGGTTTGTAGGCCTGGGTAGCCACAGGGGTTGATACGCTCAAAGGGAGACAGGTCCATCGCCACATTCAGGGCAACGCCGTGGTAAGTGCAGTGACGGCTGACTTTGATGCCCAGTGCGGCAATTTTCCCCAAGCCTGAAAAATCTGGATTGGCGCTGGCGTTGTGTTGCGGACGCTGAGGCAGCAGGGTATGGCTGCTCGGATCTTGCAGGCGAACATAAATACCCGGTGCCCCGGCCACGCGATGGCCGGTGATGCCAAAGTGCAGCAAGCTGCGAATGACGGCTTCTTCCACCCGGTGCACATATTCTTTGACAAAGTAGCCTGCGCGTTGCAGGTCCATCAGCGGGTAGGCTACCACTTGGCCTGGGCCATGGAAGGTCACTTGGCCGCCTCGGTTGGTGGCCACGACCGGAATGTCACCGGGCGACAACAGGTGACTGGCTTGTCCTGCAAGCCCTTGGGTGAACGTGTTGGGGTGCTCGCAAACCCAGAGCTGGTCCGGGGTATCCGGCGTGCGTGCCGCAGTGAAGTCTTGCATGGCCTGATAGGTGGGCGCATAAGGCAGCAGGCCCTTGATGTCAACGCGCATACCAGCGACCAAGTCGTGAGTCAAAGGACGATTTTGACCATGGGATGGGTCGACAGCGTGCGGTAGATCTCGTCGAGTTGCTCGCGGCTGGTGGCTGTGATGGTCAGGGTGATTCCCAGATAGTTGCCTTGTTTGCTGTCGCGCAATTCGACCGTGTTGGCGTCAAAGCTGGGATCAAAGTGTTTCGCAATTTGGGTCATCGCATGAACAAACCCGTCTGCCTTGGCGCCCATCACTTTGATGGGAAAGCTGCTGGGGTACTCAATCAGGGAGTCCTGGCGCTTGCTGTCGGAGGGCGTGGGGTGTGTTGCCATAGGGTAATTATCCCCTTTTGGGCCGTGAGGTATCCAAACATATGGGTTATCACGTACAATAGCCGGCTTTGCAGGGTCGCATGGATGTAACCTGGGCGTAAACAAACATGACCAGAATACTTCCAGAAGACCAAGAAAAGACAAGCGACGAGGTTTTTGAGCCGCTAAGTGCTGAGCAAGTGGCTCAATTGCGAGAACGTCAACCCCTACTCTCTGTTTGGCGAGTGGTCGGTGCCCAAGCGTTGGTTGGACTGCTGGTGGCAGCCTTAACCTGGTGGGTATCTGGTCGTGAAACGGTGGCTTATTCGGCCGCGTACGGTGCATTTGCCGTTTTTCTTCCTGCCGCGTTGTTTGCGAGAGGTTTGACGAGTCAGGTCTCTTCGGTCAATGCTGGTGCTGCAGTGTTTGGTTTTTTCCTGTGGGAGATGGTCAAGATTGGCCTGACGGTCGCAATGCTGATTGCGGCCCCCCATTGGGTGAATGGTTTGAGTTGGCCTGCCATGTTGGTGGGTCTGATAGTGACGATGAAGGTGTATTGGGTTGCTCTGGGCGTGCGCCAAGTGTTTTATCCAAAAAGCCAACTTAACAAAGAGCGAACGAATGTCAGTTGAACATGGTCCAACCGCTGGTGAATACATTGTTCACCACTTGACCCATCTGCAAAACAAGCCGATGGCAGGAGTCATTGACTTTTCTGTCTATAACTTGGACTCTATCTTTTGGTCAATCCTGCTGGGCGTGGTCGCCAGTTTCTTTTTGTGGCGCGCTGCCCGCGGTGCGACGGCGCATGTGCCCGGTCGGTTTCAGGCGGCTGTTGAAATTTTGGTCGAGATGGTCGACAGCCAAGCCAAGGGAAT
>CANFYL010000059.1 GCA_947451285.1 Comamonadaceae bacterium | reverse complement strand
GGTGGACTTGCCCACGTTGGGTTTGCCCACAATGGCAATCAAACCACAACGCTGCTCAGCAGGTGGCACAGCCACGGGGCTGGCCACCACGCGGTGGCCTTTGCTGGCGGCCAGCATGGCGTCAATGTCGTGCAGGCTTTGGCCTGCGGTGTCGTCTTGGGGAGCTTGGGCTGAAGTCATGTTGACTCTTTTAAAACATCGAGCATGGCTGCTGCGGCGGCCTGCTCTCCTGCGCGGCGCGACGCGCCAATGCCACGCTCGCAGCGGGCCAATTCGGGAATTTCGCACTCGACGTCAAAGGTCTGACGGTGCGCAGCACCCAAGGTGCCGACCACACGGTAGATGGGCAGTTTGAGTTTGCGCGCTTGCAACCATTCTTGCAATTCGGTTTTCGGATCTTTGCCGACAGCTTGCATGTCGGGATTAATTTCAACGGCTGAGAATATACGTTGCACCAAGGCATGGGCCGTGTCGTAGCCTGCATCCAGGTAGACCGCACCGAGCACGGCTTCCAGCGCATCGGCCAGGATGGAGGCCCGTTTTTGACCGCCAGATCGCATCTCGCCCTCACCCAAGCGCAAGATGCCCGACAACCCCAATTCAACCGCAAGGTGGTGCAAGGTGTCTTGTTTGACCAAGTTGGCGCGCACCCGCGAGAGATCGCCCTCAGGCAAGGTACTCAGGCGCTGGTACAGCATATGGGCCACGCCCAGGTTGAGCACGGAGTCACCCAAAAACTCAAGACGCTCGTTGTGGTCGGAACTGAAGCTGCGGTGGGTCAGTGCCTGCGCCAACAGTGCAGGGTTGCGAAAGCTGTACTGCAAGCGTTGTTGCAGGGTTTCAAGGATTTGTTGCTGGTTCAAAGAAGCTTGGGCCATGAAAGTGCGTGAGGTCATTCAAAAGCGCCAATGCGCTTGAGATTGCCAAAGTTCATCCACACAAAAAAGGCTCTGCCCACAATGTTTTTATCAGGCACAAAGCCCCAGTAACGCGAGTCGAGCGAGTTGTCGCGGTTGTCGCCCATCATGAAGTAATGGCCTGGCGGTACTTTGCAGGTCACGCCTTCGACGGTGTAGTGGCAGTTTTCTTTGAACACAAAGTCATCGGCCCCGGGCACGAAGGCTGGACGATCGATGTCATTGAGCAAATTGTGCGTACGCAAACCCGTCATTTCTGAAGCCTTAGAGCCGATCGGCAACTTCTCTTCGAACTGCTTGATGTAGCGCATGCTGTCTTCTTCGAAGAAGTCGGCACGGGCTTCTTTAGAAATAGGCTGGCCATTGATGGTGAGTTGCTTATTCAAGTAAGCCACCTGATCACCGGGAACGCCCACCACACGCTTGATGTAGTCGAGGCTTGGCTTGGGTGGGTAGCGAAAGACCATGACATCGCCGCGCTGCACCGGATTACCGTCCGTGACTTTGAGGTTCAAAACTGGCAAGCGCACACCGTAGTGAAATTTGTTGACCAAGATCAGGTCGCCCACCCACAAGGTTGGAATCATCGAACCGGAAGGAATTTTGAACGGTTCAAACAAGAACGAACGCAAAACAAACACCACGGCGATCACAGGAAACAGCCCCGCCGTCCAATCGAGCCACCAAGGCTGCATGATCAAACGGACTTTGGCTTCGGTCACATCCACATCGGTTTGGGCAATGCCCAACTTGGTGAGTTCGGCACGCCGCTTGTCGGCCTCTTTCTCTAAGTTAGCCGCAGCAGCTTCGCGCTGAGGTAAAAAATAAAAGTGCTCTGCCAACCAATAGATGCCCGTGACCACGGTAGCCATGAACATCAAAAGCGCAAAATTGCCGTCAATCAATCCAAGGTACCAAGACCCGGCGTAGCTGACAAAAGCAGCCAATACAAAAGCAGTCAAAGTAGCCATCAGTCCTCCACTTGCAGAATCGCCAAGAACGCTTCTTGGGGCACTTCAACAGAACCAATTTGTTTCATGCGTTTTTTACCTGCTTTTTGTTTCTCTAAGAGTTTGCGCTTGCGGCTGATGTCACCACCGTAGCATTTTGCCAGCACGTTTTTACGCAAGGCCTTGATGGTTTCGCGCGCAATGATGTTGGCGCCGATCGCCGCTTGGATGGCCACATCAAACATTTGACGGCTGATGATCTCGCGCATCTTGCCCACCACAGCACGGCCACGGTACTGGGCTTGGGTGCGGTGCACGATGATGGACAGCGCATCGACCTTTTCACCGTTGAGCAAGATGTCGACCTTGACCACATCTGAGGTACGGAACTCTTTGAATTCATAGTCCATCGACGCATAGCCTCGGCTGACGGATTTGAGCTTGTCAAAGAAGTCGAGCACGATTTCGCCCAATGGCATGTCGTAGGTGAGCATGACTTGTCGGCCGTGGTATGCCATATTGAGCTGCACACCACGCTTTTGATTGGCCAGCGTCATGACCGCTCCCACATAGTCTTGCGGCATGTACAGATGCACGGTGACGATGGGTTCGCGAATTTCTTGCATCTTGCCCTGGTCTGGCATCTTGGCAGGGTTTTCCACCAAGACGACTTCGCCATCGGGCTTGACCACTTGGTAAACCACGCTGGGGGCGGTGGTGATGAGGTCTTGGTCAAACTCGCGCTCGAGCCTTTCTTGCACGATCTCCATGTGCAACAGACCCAAGAAGCCACAACGGAAACCAAATCCCAGCGCTTGAGACACTTCGGGTTCGTAGTGCAAAGAAGAGTCGTTGAGCTTGAGCTTTTCAAGCGCGTCGCGCAGTGCATCGTACTGGTTGGCTTCGGTCGGGTACAAGCCTGCAAACACCTGAGGCTGAATTTCTTTGAAGCCTGGCAAGGCTTGTTCGGCAGGCCCTAAGTTGTTGGGCAGTTTCTTCTCCAAGGTGATGGTGTCGCCCACCTTGGCGGCTTGCAGCTCTTTGATGCCCGCGATGATGTAGCCCACCTGGCCCGCTTCGAGAGACTCACGCGTCTCGTTGGCCGGGGTGAATACGCCCAAGTTGTCGGCGTTGTAGACCGCGTTGGTGGCCATCATCTTGAAGCGCTCTCCCTTGCCCAAGCGGCCGTCAACCACGCGCACGAGCATGACAACGCCTACATAGGTGTCGAACCAGCTGTCCACGATCATGGCGCGCAAGGGCGCATTCGGATTGCCTTTCGGTGGCGGGATCTTGGCCACCACGGCTTCGAGAATTTCTTCGATGCCCATGCCAGTTTTGGCGGAACAAGGAATGGCGTCGGTGGCATCGATGCCAATGACGTCTTCGATTTCGGCTTTGGCGTTGTCTGGATCGGCTTGCGGCAAATCCATTTTGTTGAGCACGGGCACCACCTCCACGCCCAAGTCGAGAGCGGTGTAACAGTTGGCGACAGTTTGCGCTTCGACACCTTGGCTGGCATCGACCACCAAGAGTGCGCCTTCGCAGGCAGACAATGAGCGTGACACTTCGTAAGAGAAGTCGACGTGTCCCGGTGTGTCGATCAGATTGAGGTTATAGACCTGTCCATCCTTGGCCTTGTAATGCAGCGCAGCCGTCTGCGCTTTGATGGTTATCCCACGCTCCTTCTCAATGTCCATCGAGTCGAGCACCTGCGCTTGCATGTCACGTTCTTCCAGCCCACCGCAGCGCTGAATCAGACGGTCTGCCAATGTGGATTTGCCGTGATCGATGTGGGCAATGATCGAGAAGTTTCTGATGTGGTTCATCAAGGGGGACACTTAAGTGATTGAATTCAAAGGGTAGAAGACATGAAAAAAGGGCGCGTCAGATGCTGACGCGCCCAGAACCAACAAGCAATGGCAACTGCGATAGTTGGGACTTCATTGTAGGGAAAAAGCTGAATACGTACAGCGACTCAAATGCTGCAACGGGCTCGTTGCAGCCTAACAACATCAATTTATTCACAGCTTATCAACATTTTGATTACAGGGTTTTTAGAACAACTTGTGGGTGATCTGTGGAGCACCTGTGGAGCTTGTTTAACGATCCCATATCGTGGATTTTTGGTCTTGCGATATATCGCAAAAGCACTTTCGATGGCCCAATTCTATACAAAAAGTGCTTGAGTGACCCGATTTAAGTTAGCAAGTACAAACAAACAATTGGATTAAAAGCTTAGAAAATATTTTTCCCGATGCGGCTTTGGGGCCACATCAGCCCCAAACCCGACTGAGACTTAGGGGCTTAACGCTGCGGACGTATCACCGTGTACTGAGCCCATTCACCCCGGCGAATCAACAGACTGACCGGTTTGCTGCGATCGAGCTTGGCGACCAGGCCCTCAAAGGCTTGGACGGAGGGGGTCTCTGCATTTGCCAACGCCAAAATCACATCACCCTCTTGAATGCCCGCACGGGCGGCCCCTTCTGTCACAGCATCAACGCGTACACCACCCTGGAGCTTGAGTTCTTTCTTTTGCGCCTCACTGAGGTCGCTCACCGTCAAGCCCAATACCTTGGTAGACAAAGTAGCTGCAGGCTTTTCAGCAGGTGCAACTGCTTTTTTGGCAGGTTTCTCGGCCTCGACCTCGCCCACCGTGATGGACACGTCGCGCGTAGCTCCGCGACGCCAAATTTGCAGGGTACTGCGGGTGCCAGGTTTGGTACCGCCAACAATTCGCGGTAAGTCGCTGGACTTTTCAATGGCCTTGCCATCAAAACGCAAAATGATGTCACCTGGCTCCAAACCCGCTTTTTCGGCAGGGGACCCTTGCTCAACCCCCCTGACCAGAGCACCTTGCGCCTTGGTCAAACCCAAGGATTCAGCGACTTCTTTGCTGACTTGGTCGATTTGCACGCCCAATCGTCCACGTTGTACACGACCGGTTGCACGAAGTTGTTCGCTCACGCGAACAGCTTCGTCAATGGGAATCGCAAAGGAGATCCCCATGAAACCACCTGAACGTGAGTAAATTTGACTGTTGATACCCACCACCTCGCCACGCATATTGATCAAAGGCCCACCTGAATTGCCCGGGTTGATGGCCACATCTGTTTGAATGAAAGGCAGGTAGTCGCCTGTATCGCGCTGTTTGGCACTGACGATGCCAGCCGTCACGGTGTTGTCCAAGCCAAAGGGCGACCCAATGGCCATCACCCACTCACCCACTTTGAGTCGGTTCACATCACCCACCTTCACGGCAGGCAATCCGGTGGCTTCTATCTTGACCACCGCCACATCTGTTCGCTTGTCCGCACCTACGATGCGGGCTTTGAACTCGCGCTTGTCGGGTAGCGTGACTATCACCTGATCGGCACCATCCACCACATGGGCATTCGTCATGACAAAGCCGTCGCTAGACAAAATGAATCCCGATCCAACGCCACGCGGTTGCTCTTCCTCGGGCTGTTGTGGGCGGTTTGGCCGTTGCTGTCGTGGCGCGTTAGGACTTGGCATGGGAACGCCAAAGAAGCGTCGGAAAAACTCTTGCATTTCGTCGTCAGGCGCATTGTTTTGAGCACCGCGAGTTGCTGATTTTTCCAGGGTGCGAATATTGACCACCGAGGGCCCAACTTGCTCGACCAAATCCGTGAAGTCCGGCAGGGTGCGCACCGATTGCGCCATCGCAGGAGTGGAAGCAGAAAGGGTCAATCCGCCGGCCAAAAAACTGCCGATCAGCACAAGAATGGGTAGGTAAGGTTTGAAGATCATAAAAATTCTCTTTCAGGAGAGCAACACGCGACTGTAAAGCGCACGACGCAGATTTTGCCAATTGACAGGGTCAGCAGAATGGCTAAGCCAAAGCCAGCGACTCATCGCCATAGGGCTTGCAGATGAGGGCAACCATTGCAAAAGCAAGGTGTGCTGCAGATCCAAGGCAACACAAACAGGGGTCCCAAGTTGCAAGCTCACACCGTCACGGTCCAGCAAGCACCACACCTGCCCATCCCACACCAATGAAGCGCCAGCAAAATAGACGCAACGCCACCCCCAGCCGACAAACAGCAGTCCAAGTAAGAAGGCGAAAGACCATGCCCAAGTGACTGACTGCTGCCAAACCCAAAGTGCCAAAACAGCAACTGTCAAAAGGCTCAACAAGCCAAGCAGACCCTTTGCAAAAGCGCAACGCCCCACCGGATAAGCAACCGATGGGGCGTTGTACATCGCTAAAGATCAAATGCGCTTGAAGACCAGCGCACCGTTGGTGCCGCCGAATCCAAAATTATTCTTCAGAGCGACGTCAATCTTCATGTCGCGGGCCACATTGGCACAGTAATCCAAATCACAGTCGGGATCTCGATTAAAAAGGTTGATGGTCGGCGGGCTCTTTTGATGATGGATCGCCAACACGGTGAAAACACTTTCCACCCCTCCAGCGCCACCCAGGAGGTGGCCCGTCATTGACTTGGTCGAGTTCACCACAACCTTCTTGGCGTGATCACCCAACGCAGCTTTGATCGCATTGGTCTCGTTGACATCACCCAGCGGCGTAGAGGTGCCATGCGCGTTCAAGTAATCGACCTGATCGGCGGTCACGTGTGCATTGTTGAGTGCGCTGAGCATGGCGCGGCGGGGACCGTCCATGTTGGGCGCCGTCATGTGGCCCGCATCGGCACTCAAGCCATAACCACCTAACTCAGCATAAATCTTGGCGCCGCGCTTCTTGGCATGCTCGTACTCTTCAAGCACCAAGACGCCCGCGCCTTCGCCCAAAACGAAACCATCGCGATCGCGGTCCCAGGGGCGCGAAGCGGTCGTGGGATCGTCGTTGCGGGTTGAAAGTGCTCGCATGGAAGCAAAACCTCCAACACCCAAGGGTGAGATGCACCCCTCAGACCCACCCGCAATCATCACGTCAGCGTCCCCATACTCAATATGACGACCAGCTTCACCGATGCTGTGCAAGCCCGTGGTACAGGCAGTGACCACAGCCAAGTTGGGGCCTTTGAAGCCAAAACGCATGGACACATGACCTGAGATCATGTTGATGATGGACGCGGGGACGAAGAAGGGCGAAATACGACGTGGCCCTTTGGCCAACAACTCGTTGTGCATGTCTTCGATCAGCGGCAAACCGCCGATACCAGAACCAATCACAACCCCAATGCGGGTTGATTCCTCTTCACTCAAGGATTCTCCCGTGGGCAAACCTGAGTCTTGCACAGCTTGTATCGCAGCCGCCACGCCGTAATGGATGAACTTGTCCATGGCACGCGCCTCTTTCGGGGCAATGTACTGATCAAGATCTAAATCTTTGACTTCACCGGCGAAGTGGCAATTGATTCCAGACGCATCAAAACGTGTGATGTTGCCAATGCCAGATTTGCCAGCCAAAAGATTGGCCCAGGCGACATCAACCGTGTTTCCCACAGGGCTGATGCATCCCAGACCGGTCACGACGACGCGACGACGGCTCATGCGGAGATTCCTATAAATTAGGCTTTTTTGTGCGTCAACGCGTAATCAATCGCGTTTTGCACAGTGGTGATTTTTTCAGCATCTTCGTCTGGGATTTCAATACCAAACTCGTCTTCCAATGCCATCACCAGTTCCACGGTGTCTAAGGAGTCGGCACCCAAATCAGCCACAAAGGCTTTTTCGCTGGTGACTTGTGACTCTTCCACGCCAAGTTGTTCGGCAATGATTTTTTTGACACGTGCTTCGATATCGCTCATGGGGTCCCTCAGAGGGTTGTGAATAAGTCCGCAATTTTAACCGGGCGGACACACCGTTTTGAATCTATCGGTTCGAGCTTTCTCAAACCATGAACATGCCACCGTTGACATGCAATTCTTGGCCAGTCACGTAGGAAGCGTTGGCACTGGCCAAATAAGCCACGGCGTGCGCCACATCCGACGGTTTACCCAAGTGCCCCAAGGGAATTTGGGACAGGAGGGCTTTTTGTTGCTGTTCAGGTAAGGCGGCAGTCATGTCAGTTTCGATGAAACCGGGGGCCACACAGTTGACAGTGATATTGCGACTGCCCAACTCCCTGGCCAGTGCTCGGGTCATGCCAGCCACGCCCGCTTTGGCCGCAGCGTAA
This sequence comes from Comamonadaceae bacterium, assembly GCA_947451285.1. GTDB lineage: Bacteria > Pseudomonadota > Gammaproteobacteria > Burkholderiales > Burkholderiaceae_C > Limnohabitans. The sequence continues at coordinate 3,641 of CANFYL010000059.1, read as the reverse complement.
TTGGCTTGCCCAGGGTTGCCCGACGCGCCCACCACGCTGGTGATGTTGATGATGCGGCCGTAGCGCTGCTTCATCATGGGTCGAATCACTGCACGAGACAAGCGAAAGACAGCTTTGAGATTGGTGTCAAGCACAGCATCCCAATCGTCGTCTTTCAGCCGCATGGCCAACATATCTCGGGTAATACCGGCATTGTTCACGAGCACATGCAAGCCTGCGTGCTGCTGGGTGATGTCATCCACCAAGAATTCAATCGCCGCGCCATCATTCACATTCAAGAGCGCACCTCTGCAACCATGAAACGCGGACAAGGTTTGGCTGATCTTTTGTGCACCCTCATCGGTGGTGGCCGTGCCGATGACACAAAACCCTTGATGGGCCAACAACTGGGCAATGGCTGCGCCAATGCCTCGGGTTGCGCCCGTGACCAAGGCCACTTGTGGTGTCGATTTTTTTTCTGTCATATCCTCAAATCCTTATGGGTCAGGGTCATGCCAAAGCCGTTTTCACATCCGACAAAGTGATCGGATCAAACAAAGGCATGCCCATCAATTCAGCGTCGATGCGCTTGGTCATGCCGGCAAGCACCTTGCCAGGTCCGCATTCCACCAGATTCGAAATACCTCGGGCCTTCATCGCAGCCACGCACTCGACCCAGCGCACCGGTCCAAAGGCTTGTCGGTACAAAGCGTGACGGATCAAATCGGCATCGGTTTCAACGCGCACATCGATGTTGTTGATCACAGGGATCAGGGGTGCACCGAAAACGGTGGCAGCCAGTTTCTCTTTGAGGCGCTCGGCGGCTGGCTTCATCAGGCTGGAATGAAACGGCGCAGACACCGGCAACGGTAAAGCGCGCTTGGCGCCATTGGCCTTGAGCACCTCACAAGCTTTGTCGACGGCAGCTTTGCTGCCCGCAATGACCGTCTGACCCGGGTCGTTGAAGTTCACCGCTTCGACCACCTCAGCCGAGTCGGCAGAAAAAGTAGCTTGCGCTTGAGCGCAACCAGCCACCACTTGAGCGGCACCTAATCCCAAAATGGCGGCCATCGCACCCGTGCCAACGGGCACGGCCTCTTGCATGGCTTGAGCCCTGAAGCGCACCAAGGGTGCGGCTTGCGTCAGGGTCAACACACCAGACGCAACTAAAGCCGAGTATTCGCCTAATGAATGGCCCGCTACAACCGAAGGCAATGCACCGCCTTCAGCCAACCACACGCGGTAAGCAGCCACAGCAGCCACCAACATGACGGGTTGGGTGTTGGTGGTCAACGCCAAGACTTCTTTGGGGCCCTCATGAATCAATTGGGCGATATTTTCTCCCATCGCGTCCGAGGCTTCTGCCAAGGTCTGCAGCACCACGGGGTGGTCGCCCCAGGCATCCAACATGCCCACAGACTGAGAGCCTTGACCCGGAAAAACAAATGCAAATGGTTTCATAACGTATTCAGTTGCTGAGACCCACCCTTATGGATAGGAAGTTAGAGCTTGAGCAGCACAGCACCCCAAGTAAAACCTCCACCTACGCCCTCTAGCATGAGTGTTTGCCCCGGCTTGACTTGGCCGCTTCGCACAGCTTCATCAAGAGCCAAAGGAATCGAGGCCGCCGAGGTGTTGCCGTGGTTGTGCACTGTTAACACCACCTTGTCCATCGACAGCTTGAGCTTTTTGGCCGTGCTTTGAATGATTCGGATATTGGCCTGATGGGGAATCAGCCAATCGATGTCGCTGTCTTGTAAGTGGGCCTTGGCAAGAGCCGCGCGCGCAGCACCCTCCAATAAACCGACAGCCAGTTTGAAAACCGCTTGGCCGTCCATCTTGAGAACCGGGTCCCCCAACACTTCACCACCCCGCACGTGACCGGGCACGCACAAAATGCCCACATGCTTGCCGTCGGCGTGGATGTCGGTTGCCAAGATGCCGGGCTTCTCCGAGGCCTCCAACACCACCGCACCCGCACCATCTCCGAACAACACACAAGTGGTTCGGTCTTTGAAGTCGAGAATGCGCGAGAAAACTTCAGCTCCCACAACCAAGGCTCGCTTGGCCGAACCTGCACGGATCATGGCATCGGCAATCGTCAGGGCGTAAATAAAACCGCTGCACACGGCCTGCACGTCAAATGCAGGGGCTCCGGCAATGCCAGCTGCAGCCTCGTCAAGCTGCGCCAATTTGTGCTGCAAGATGCATGCAGTCGAAGGGAAAACCATGTCCGGCGTGGAGGTAGCCACGATGATCAAGTCAATGTCTTGCGGACGACGGCCAGCAGCTGCCAAGGCATTTTTTGCGGCTTCAAAGGCTAAATCACTGCTGCCAATGTCTGGGGCTGCAAAGTGGCGCGCATGAATTCCTGTGCGCTCCACGATCCATTCGTCAGAGGACTCAACGCCTTGGGACGCCAATTCCGCGACCAAATCCGCGTTGGTCAACCGGCGCGGGGGGAGAAAACTTCCTGTGCCGGTAATTCGGGAAAAAACAGTCATCAATCTGGAGGCTCAGACCGTCGCTGGTGCCGATTGCGCCAGTGCCAGCAAGGGAGCAGCATGGGCAATGCGCGAGCGCACACGTTCAAGCAAGTTATGGTGTGCTGCATCATACGCCCGGTTCAAGGCGGTCTCAAAAGCGACCTCGTCGGCAGAGCCGTGACTCTTGAACACAATGCCATTGAGCCCCAGCAGCGCTGCGCCGTTGTAGCGTCGATGGTCCACCTTGTCTTTAAAGTCAGATAAAACAGGATAAGAAAAGATAGCAGCCAGTTTCGTAAAAATATTGCGAGTAAAAGAATTTTTAAGGGTTTCACTGATCTTGTGCGCCAATCCCTCACTGGCTTTAAGGGCCACGTTGCCGACAAAACCATCACACACAATCAAATCGACCGTGCCTTGGTAAATGTCATGGCCTTCCACATTCCCAAAAAAGTTCAAATCACCAGAGTTAGAAGCAGTTCGCAGCAATTCCGCCGTTTTTTTGATGATTTCATTGCCTTTTATAGCTTCCTCACCAATATTCAAAAGGCCTACAGAAGGGCTTTCAATGTCATCGAGCACGGACACCAAGGCTGAGCCCATCACCGCGAACTGAAGCAAGTGGTCGGGCGTGCAATCGACATTGGCTCCCAAGTCGAGCATGGTGGTGCCGCCCCCCTTGAAATTGGGCATCCGTCCGGCGATGGCGGGACGGTCAATGCCGTCAATGGTTTTGAGCACATAACGCGCAATCGCCATCAAAGCGCCTGTATTGCCAGCAGAAATCACTGCTTGGGCTTGCCCGGATTTGACCTGCTCAATGGCCACCCGCATAGAAGAGTCTTTTTTACGCCGCATGGCAACTTCAACCGGATCGTCCATGGAGATCACCTCTGTGGCGGGCACCACCCGAGCTCGCGGGTGAGCCAAAGACGACAAAGCCTGCGGCTGGCCCACCAGCAACAACTGAGCATTCGGATGTGTGTCTAAAAACCGACGGCAGGCCGCAAGCGTGACACGCGGGCCGTGGTCGCCACCCATGCAGTCAACAGACACAGTGATCATGCGGGGTCTCGTGAAAAAAACAAAAGCCCGGGGCGCTTAAAGAGCCACGGGCCGATGCATGCAGAATTCAATCAGGCTTCTGACTTGCTTTTGAGCACTTTGCGGCCACGG
>CANFYL010000058.1 GCA_947451285.1 Comamonadaceae bacterium | reverse complement strand
TGCTGGCCATGGGGCTTTATCCAAAACCCTTCACCGATGTGATGGATACCTCGGTGGCCGACTTGCTCAAGCACGTAGCGCTGTCCAAGTTGCCCCAATAAAGAGGGATTGAAAATGATTGAAAAACTGAGCATTGCCGCGCTGTTGCCCGAAATAATCTTGCTGGTCATGGCCATCGCGATCGCCTTGATTGACCTGTTTGATAAATCGCCCCGCCGACACACCACCTATGTGCTGTCCTTGATGACCTTGGGCCTGGTGGCTGTGTTGCAAATGTTGGACGCCACAGCTGGCGAGACCATCTACAGCTTTGGCAACATGGTGGTGTCTGACCCGATGGGCAATTGGCTCAAGTGCTTCTCCACCTTGGCCGTGATGGTCACCTTGGTCTATGGCCGCCCTTATGCGGCCGACCGCGACATGTTGCGTGCGGGGGGCGAGTTGTTCACCTTGGGCCTGTTTGCCTTGCTGGGCATGTACGTCATGATCTCGGGCAACAACTTCCTCGTGCTCTACCTCGGGGTGGAGTTGCTGGCTTTGTCGAGCTACGCCTTGGTGGCTCTGCGCCGCGACAACGGTGCCGCCATCGAAGCCGCCATGAAGTATTTTGTGCTGGGTGCCTTGGGCAGTGGTTTCTTGCTGTATGGCATGTCCATGTTGTATGGCGCCACTGGCTCGCTTGACATCAGCTCTGTGTTCAAAGCCGTGTCCAGTGGCCGCATCAACCACCAAGTGCTCGTGCTGGGCTTGGTGTTTGTGGTGTGTGGCCTGGGCTTCAAGTTTGGCGTGGTGCCGTTTCACATGTGGGTGCCCGATGTTTACCAAGGCGCGCCTACTGTTGTGACCTTGATGATTGGCGGCGCCCACAAGTTGGCTGCCTTTGCCATGACCATGCGCCTGTTGGTGGAAGGCTTGCTGCCCTTGGCCATCGACTGGCAGCAAATGCTGATGGTGTTGTCGGTTGCTTCTTTGCTGATCGGTAACTTGGCCGGTATTGCACAAACCAACCTCAAGCGCATGATCGCCTTTTCTACCATTTCTCAAATGGGTTTTGTGCTGATTGGCTTGCTCTCAGGCGTGGTCAACGGCAGCACCGCTGCGGCAGCCAACGCCTACAGCTCGGCCATGTTCTATGTGGTCACCTATGTGCTGACCACCCTGGCGGTGTTCGGCATCATCATGCTGCTGGCACGTGAGGGCTTTGAGAGTGAAGAAATCGCCGACTTTGCGGGCCTGAACCAACGCAGCCCCTTGTACGCCGGTGTCATGGCCTTGTGTATGTTCTCGCTCGCCGGTGTGCCGCCGATGGTGGGCTTTGCTGGCAAGTTGTCGGTGCTGCAAGCTTTGGTTACCTCAGGGCAAACCGGTGGCATTGCCTTGGCCATCTACGCCGTCATGATGTCTTTGCTCGCTGCGTTCTACTACCTGCGCGTCGTGAAGGTCATGTACTTTGATTCGCCCATCACGGCCAGTACCGTCTCTGCGGGTGCAGATGTGCGCTTTGTGTTGTTGATCAACAGTGGTTTGCTGCTGGTGTTGGGCTTGTTGCCCGGTGGCTTGATGGCGCTGTGCGCACGTGCCATCGTGTCAACACTGGGCACTTGAGTCCAGCCCCGTGGTGCTGAACCCTTGCAAGAAGCCAGCCATGTGCTGGCTTTTTGCTGTGCAAGCATTCGCTGATGAAACTCACCGACTTTCATGACAGGACACATTCAATGATCCCCTTGCATCAGGCCTTTCGCCAAGCTGCGCCCGTCGCACCGCAAGACCAGCACTTGGTCGAGCACACCCTTGAACAGACCGAAGTGCTCAAGGGGAGTTTTCTGCATGCTTTTCGCGACAAAGTTCGGTTGCCCAACGGTGACACGAGCGTGCGCGAGTATGTGATTCACCCAGGCGCCGTGATGGTGATCGCCATCTTGGACGATGGCCGCTTGGTGATGGAGCGTCAATACCGCTACCCCATGCAGCAGGTGATGGTTGAGTTTCCTGCGGGTAAGCTCGATGCGGGTGAAGACCGCTTGGCCTGCGCCCAACGCGAGCTGCTGGAAGAAACCGGTTACAGCGCCACCGAGTGGGCCCATGCGGGCGTGTTGCATCCGGTGATCAGCTACTCCACCGAGTTCATCGACATTTGGTTTGCCCGTGGCTTGCGCCAGGGCGAGCGACAACTCGATGCCGGTGAATTCTTGGACGTGTTCAGCGCCAGCATGCACGACTTGTTGGCGTGGTCACGCGACGGTCAGTTGACAGATGCCAAAACCTTGACAGGGCTGCTGTGGCTACAAAACCACCTCAGCGGCGCATGGCCATTGAACTGGCAGCGTCTGCCTTGAACGGTGGCTGCGAGATAATCGCGCCATGAAAGTTCTTGATCTCCACTGCGCCCACCAACACTGCTTTGAAGGCTGGTTTGCGTCGGAAGACGACTTCCAAAGTCAGCTCTCGCATGGCTTGGTGAGCTGCCCGATTTGCACTGACGTCAATATCACCAAGATGCTCAGCGCACCGCGCTTGAACTTGAACAGCGCACGCGGTGAGCCTCAAGTGCGCGGCAGCGAAACAGCATCTGCCGAAACCCCCGAACCAAGAACGGAAAAAACAGCAGCAAGCTCAGCGCCTGTGCCTGTACCGCTCAGCCCCCAAGAGGTGGCCAGTTTGGCACCCGCCCAACTGCAAGCGGCTTGGATGCACATGGTGCGTCATGTGGTGGCCAACACCGAAGACGTCGGCACCCAGTTCTCTGAAGAAGCGCGCAAGATGCACTACGGCGAAGCCGAGCATCGCAACATCCGAGGCCACGCCACGCCAGAAGAAACTGAAGCCTTGCTGGATGAGGGCATTCAGGTCATGCCCCTGCCCATGCCCGACGCGCTCAAAGGCCCCCTGCAATAAGCCCTTGTGCCACACGCACCGTCTGTGGCAGCGCATCGGCTGCGTCACAGGCCACCACCACCCGTTCGTCCATGCCGCGCAGCCACGTCAGCTGGCGCTTGGCCAACTGGCGTGTGGCCGCACAGCCGAGTTCGTGCAATTTCAGCGCCAAGTCTTCAAACCTTAAATTCTGTTGTTCGGCCTGGTCGAGCAGCTCCCACGCTTGGCGGTAGCCCACGCAGCGCATGCTGGGTAAATCGGCATGCAACTGGGGCTGCTGGCGCAATGCGCGCACCTCGTCCACCAAGCCCGCCGCCAGCATCGCGTCAAAGCGCTGGTCAATGCGTGCGTGCAACCAAGTGCGGTCAAGCGGCTCCAGCGACAGCACCGGCATGTTCAGCTGTCTGGGGGCGGTGCGTTGCGCATCAGACTCAGCGAACCATTGCGACAAGGACTTGCCACTACCACGCCACACTTCCAGCGCACGCGAAATGCGCTGCGCATCGTGTGGCGGCAGGCGTTGGGCGGTGACGGGATCGACCCGCGCCAACTCCGCATGCAGTGCGGGCCAGCCCTCGCGTGCGGCCTGAGCGTCGATCTCGGCACGCAGTTGCAGGTTGGCGGTGGGCAAGTCGTCCAAGCCATCTCGCAAGGCCTTGAGGTAGAGCAGGGTGCCGCCCACCACCAGAGGGAGCCTTCCTCGAGCGCGTATCTCAGTCATCAAGACACGGGCGTCACGGGCAAACTCGGCCGCGTTGTAGGCTTGTGTGGGCTCACGAATGTCAATCAGGTGGTGCGGCACCTGGGCCAGCTCCGCCGCACTGGGCTTGGCGGTGCCAATGTCCATGCCTCGGTACACCAAAGCCGAGTCCATGCTGATGATTTCTATCGGCCAATGCTCGGCAATCGCCAGTGCCCCAGCTGTTTTACCGCTGGCGGTCGGCCCGACCAAGGCCAGTGCGTCCACCTTGAACTCCGCTGTCCGCATCAGCGCCCACGCATGAACAGCGCATCGAGCTCACGCACGCTCAACTGCCGCCAGGTGGGACGACCGTGGTTGCATTGGTCCGAGCGTTCGGTCACTTCCATCTGACGCAGCAAGCCATTCATTTCGTCCAGCGTCAAGCGCCTGTTGGCGCGGACAGCACCGTGGCAGGCCATGGTGGCCAGCAACTCGTTGCGGGCGCGTTGTACCACCGTGCTGGCGTCGTGTTGCGACAACTCAGCCAACACACTGCGCGCCAAGGCCACCGCGTCGCCTTGCGCCAAGCTGCTGGGCACGGCGCGCACCGCCAAGGTTTTGGCCGACAGCGCAGACATCTCCAGCCCCAGTTCTGACAGCGCGTCTGCACAGGCCTCGGCCGTGGCCACCTCTTGCGCGGTGGCGTGGAAGGTGGCGGGAATCAGCAGCGGTTGGCTGGCCATGGCCTGCACATCCATCTGCTGCTTGAGTTGTTCGTACACGATGCGCTCGTGCGCGGCGTGCATGTCGACCAACACCAAACCCTGGGTGTTCTCGGCCAAGATGTAAATGCCGTGTAACTGGGCCAAGGCTTTGCCCAAGGGCCAGGTGCCGTCGGTCAAGGCGCTGTCGCCGCTGCCTTGAGAGGGTGCTGCGCCTTGGCTCGCGCTTGACGGGGCGGACAGGCTGCCAGATGGTGTGTGGCCCAGATTGCCCCCTGTGTCTTGGCCTGGTGCAAAGCGTGCTCTGTCTTCTTGCGCCATCAGTGGCGCACGCAGGCTGGGCTGCCACAGCTGGCCCAAGTCGCTCACGCGGTTGCCCGTCAAAGGCATGGCGGCTTGCTGCCAGTGGGCGTTGGGCCAAGCTGGCGTGGTGGGGTTCAGCCCAGGCGCTGAGGGATTCAGCACAGATGCTGAATCGGAGCTGCCCAGCAGTGGCGACGCGCCATCGCCCATCCGCGTGGCACGCGGAATAGCCAGCGCGTTTTCCACCGCATGCCGAATTGCTTGGTGCACTTCGCGACCGTCGCGAAAGCGCACCTCAATCTTGGTCGGGTGCACATTCACGTCTACCCGGGTGGGGTCAATCTCCAGGTACAGCGCGAACACCGGTTGGCGCTGTCCGTGCAGCACGTCCTCATAAGCGCTGCGCGCGGCGTGGCTGAGCACCTTGTCGCGCACATAGCGGCCATTGACGTAAGCGTACTGGTGGTCCGAGCGGGCGCGTGCGGCGTCTGGAATGCCCGCGCGCCCCACCACCGTGAGGTGGCCGCTTTGGTAATGGACCGCCACCGAGTCACGCACAAAGTCGTCGCCCAATACATCGGCCAAGCGGCGCTCGAGGGCACCGTCGCCTTGCTGCGCGCGCCACTGCTCCACCAACTTGCCTTCGTGCCAAATGGCAAAGCCCACCTCGGGGCGGGTCAGTGCATGGCGGCGCACCGCTTCTACGCAATGCGCCAGCTCGGTGTTGTCGGTCTTTAAAAACTTGCGCCGTGCGGGCGTGCTGTAGAACAGCTCTTTCACCTCAATGGTGGTGCCTTGGGCACGGGCGACGGGCTGCAACTCGCCACTGCGACCGTCCAGCAGCATGGCGCTGTCTTGGTGGACGGTGCGCGACAACAGCGAGAGTTCAGACACCGAGTGAATGGCTGCCAGGGCTTCGCCGCGAAACCCCATGGTGCCCACCGACTCCAGCTCTTGCAGGCTGTCGATCTTGCTGGTGGCGTGGCGCTTGAGGGCAATGGGGAGTTCTGCGGCTGGAATACCCACGCCGTTGTCTTCCACGCTGATCAAGCGCACGCCGCCGGCCAGCAGACGCACGGTGATTTGGTTGGCACCTGCGTCAAGCGCGTTGTCCACCAACTCGCGCACCACCGAGGCGGGACGCTCCACCACCTCGCCAGCGGCGATTTGGCTGATGAGTTCGTCGGGAAGTTCGCGGATGGGGCGAGAGGGTTGAAGGGCAGGGTGCACCAGCTGATTTTAGAGGCAGGGATAATCCAAGGCATGGACATCCTCACCTTCATGCTCGACTTCATCCTTCACATCGACCGCTACATCGAGGGCTTTGTGCAGGCCTATGGGGTTTGGGTCTATGCCTTGTTGTTTCTGATCATCTTTGTCGAGACCGGTTTGGTCGTGATGCCTTTTTTACCTGGGGACTCGCTGCTGTTTGTCGTGGGCGCCATGTGCGGTGTGGGCCTGATGGACTATGGCCTGTCGGTGGCTTTGTTGCTGGTGGCCGCGGTGGCGGGCAACCAGACCAACTACACCCTCGGGCGATTTTTTGGCCCTAAAGTATTTGCCTGGGAGGACTCGCGTTTTTTCAACCGCCGCGCCTTTGATCAAGCCCATGCGTTTTACGAACGTTATGGCGGCATTACCCTGGTGGCGGCGCGCTTCATGCCGTTTGTCCGCACCTTCGCGCCCTTTGTGGCAGGCGTGGCACAGATGACACGGCGTAAGTTCACTTTCTATGACGTGAGTGGCGGCGCGCTGTGGGTGGGAGGCATCGTCACCGCGGGTTACTTCTTTGGCAACATCCCGTGGGTCAAGAGCAATCTGGAAAAAATCATTTGGGCCTTGATCTTGGTGCCCAGCGCCTTGGCCATTTTTGGCTCTTGGAAAGCCTCGCGCGCGCCGCAATCCTGAGCATTCACTGGGTGAGCCAGCATCTTTCAGTACACACCTGCGCGCCTGGTTACAACTGCTGCGCTGCCATGGCTTTGTATTCAGTCACGCTGCGTGCGTCGCATATCGCGCAGCATGAACAAATAAAGGCTCTCGACCTTCTCGCGTGCCCACGGAGTTTTGCGTAAAAACTTCAGGCTCGACGCCACGCTGGGCTCGTGCGTGAAGCAGCGCACCGCAATGCGCTCGCCCAAACCGTCCCAACCATAGTGGGCCTCCAATGCCAGGAGAATTTTTTCCAAAGTCATGCCGTGCAGCGGGTTGCGGGCTTGGGAGGTGGGTGCCGCTGTGGTTGTGGGTTCGGCGCCTGGCTCCGGCGCAGGGGTTGCAGCAGGTAACGGCTTGTTGGATCGCGTGTCGGACATGAGGGGCGTGACTCTGTTGTGGCTCAGGGAGGTGGCTTGGTTGGCGCTGAGGTGTTTGGCTTGAGCTGTCGCTCAGGTCTGTGGCTTCGCGATCGCTCAGGTGTTGCGCGTGCGCGCCAGGGGAGGGTTGCGCGAGAAATAGCGCTCAATGCTGCGCATCAGCGCATCGGCCAATTCGTTTTGGTAGCTCTCACTCACCAAGCGGTTTTCTTCGTCGGGGTTGCTGATGAAGGCAGTCTCTACCAGGACACTGGGAATGTCGGGCGCTTTGAGCACCGCAAATCCTGCTTGCTCCACCTTGGGCTTGTGCAGTTTGCCCACGCGTTTGATTTGCCCCAGCATCTCGCCGCCCAGCTTCAAGCTGTCGTTGATTTGAGCGGTGGTGCTCATGTCCAGCAGCGCACGTTGTACTGTGGCGTCTTGCACTTTGAGGTTCAGACCGCCCACCAAATCGGCGCGGTTTTCTTGCGCGGCCATCCAACGCGCGGCAGCACTGGATGCGGCGCCTTGGCTTAACGCAAATACGCTGGCACCGCGCGCCTCGGGTGTGAAAAATGCGTCGGCATGCAAACTGATGAATAAGTCGGCTTGGACGCGCCTGGCTTTGTCCACCCGCACATGCAGGGGCACAAAAAAATCTGCATCACGCGTCAGCATCGCGCGCATGGGTAAGGTGCCATGACGGGTTTTGATTTGTGTGGCGTTGATGCGGTCGCGCAGACGGTGTGCAATTTGCAACACCACGTCTTTCTCTTTGGTGCCACGCGGGCCAATGGCGCCGGGGTCTTCGCCGCCATGGCCCGGATCTAGCGCTACGATGATGAATCGCTCAACCGTGCTGGCACCCTCTGGCGCAGAGGCGCTCAACATCGCAGGGTTGGCCATAGACGCCGATGCCGCTAAGGTGACGGGGGGCACAACCACCACAGCGGGTGAAGGTGGCAGCGCGGTGGGTTGGCGGTTTTGGCTGGCCAGCAAATCACCCAGCGGGTCGGCGCTGCCACCCAACTTTGAGGCCGGTGCAGGCGGGGGCAGGGCCGTCATGGCGGGCCCGTTCTCCTTGCTGTGGGGCGCAGGCGGTTTGCTGCTGCCGCTTTTTAAGCGCTCTGCAATCAAGGCTTCTAAGGGGTCGGCCACTTGCGTGGGGTAGAGATCAAGCACCAGACGGTGTTGGTAGCGTGCATTGCCCGACAGGACGGGCGGTAGGTTGAAGACTTGTGGTTGCACCATCTGGCGCAGGTCCAGCACCAAGCGCACCGTCGCCGGTGTGTACTGGCCCACGCGCACACCCGTGATGTAGGGGTCGTCCGAGCGCACCTTGCCCACCAACTCGCGCAGCGCGGGGTTGAGTTCAATGCCCTCAATGTCCACCGCCAAGCGCGGTGGGTTGGCCACAAACAAGGGCACGGTTTTCAGCGCTGTGTCGCTCTCAATTGTTACCCGTGTGTAGTCAGCTGCGGGCCACACCCGCACGGCCAAGATGGTGGCACCCCAAGCAATGTCGGCTTGCCCCAGCAGCAGCGACAGCGCGCCGGTTTGCAGCCAGCTGCGCCGCTTCATGGATGGGTGGTGAACGTGTGGGTGTGTCATGCCAGCAGCGATTCGCCCAAGGGTGTGTTGGCGTGCAGGGTGACCTGACGTTGCGAGTCGGTGTCCACCTCAATGTGCAGGTCTAAATCGGGCGTAGGCATCACGCCCTGTGCATGCTCGGGCCATTCACACAGCTTCAAGCCGGGGCTGGCAAAGATGTCGCGAAAGCCCGCGTCCTCCCACTCGCGCGGGTCGCTGAAGCGGTAAAAGTCAAAGTGCCAAATGTGCAAGGGATGTGCCAATGCCGTCACTTCATAGGGCTCGACCACCGCGTACGTGGGGCTCTTGATGCGCCCCGTCACGCCCAAGGTGCGCAGCAGGTGACGCACGAAAGTGGTCTTGCCGGCGCCCAAGTTGCCGTGCAAAGCCACGCAGGCGCTGGGCCTTGGCGCTGCAGGGGCCGAAGGGGCCGCAGGGGCCGCAGCATCCAGCGCCGCGTGCACCCCAGCAGCAAGGGCCTCATGCCCTGCAACTCGGGGCGCAGCGGGCGTGCGGCACAGCGCCTGGGCCATTTGCTGGGCAAAGGCTTCGGTGGCCGCTTCGTCGGGCCAGGAGAGGGTTTTTACAATGGACAAATTGTTTGAGGAATTACGGTTGTCGAACCACCACACATTGTTGCTGTCGCAGATGCAAATTTGGGCTCAGGCCCTAGGATTTTCCCAAATTGCGGTGGCCCCTGTGGATTTGTCGTCCGCCGAGCCCGGTTTGCGCGATTGGTTGGCCCACAACTTCCATGGCGACATGCACTACATGGCCCACCACGGCATGAAACGCGCCCGTCCTGCCGAGCTGGTGCCGGGCACGCTGAGCGTGCTCACCGCGCGCATGAACTACCTGCCGCGCGACACACCGCCCGATTGGCAAGACCAAGAGTGGCAACGCTTGCGCACCCCGCATCAAGGCGTGGTGTCGGTCTATGCCCGAGGACGTGATTACCACAAGGTGCTGCGCCAGAGGCTCGACACCCTGGCCCAGCAGATCGATGCGCACTTGCGCGCCCACACCGCTGGTGAAGCGCCCTTGCAGTATCGTGCCTTCACCGACTCCGCCCCCGTGCTCGAAGCCGAATTGGCCACCCGCAGCGGCCAAGGCTGGCGCGGTAAACACACGTTGGTGCTCAACCGTGAGGCGGGCTCGATGTTTTTCTTGGGCGAGATTTACCTTAACCTCGCGCTGCCCACCAGCGAGCCCGTGAGCGCGCATTGCGGCCAGTGCACCGCCTGCATCGATGTGTGCCCCACCCAGGCCATCGTGGCGCCGGGCGTGGTCGATGCGCGGCGTTGTATCTCTTACCTCACCATCGAGCACGATGGCCCCATCCCCGAGGCCTTGCGCCCTTTGATGGGCAACCATGTGTATGGCTGTGACGATTGCCAATTGGCTTGTCCTTGGAACAAGTTTGCGCAAACCGCCGTCTTGCGCGATTTTGATCAGCGCGAGGGCTGGGTGGACACGGACTTGGCCCAGTGGTTGGGCTGGTCAGAGACTGAGTTTTTATGCCGCACCGAGGGCAGTGCCATTCGTCGCATCGGTCATGTGCGCTGGCTGCGTAACGTGGCGTTGGCTGCGGGCAATGCCTTGCGTATGGCGGACTCTGGGCCCTTGCGCCAAGCCCTGGTCCCGCACCTCACGCATCCCAGTGACGTGGTGCGTGAGCAGGTGCAGTGGGCCTTGCAACACACGTCGGTCATCTAGGCTTGCTTGGGTTTGCCTCAATAGAACGCGTAATAAGGCAGGATGATGTTCAGAATCAGGAAACCTGCGCCGATGAAGCGCCAGGACAGTTGATCAATTTGTCGAGAAAACTCTTCTTCCTTCTTGCGAAGATAGTAATGGCCCGAAACCAGTGAAGCGACGACACACAAAGAAATTGTGAACAAACCGATGCCTGTGACCAAATCTGTCAATCCAAAATAGCTGGAGGGAGGCAGCAAAGCGTTGGTCATGTACGCATTCGCAATGACGCCAAAGTAGGCGGCAGAGGGCAGCGCATAACGAGGTCCTGTGTCCGAGGGGCGAATAAAAAAGCTGCACATGGTGAGCACAACGCCAGCAAACAAGCCAATGAACAGCTTGAGGTAGATCGCGATGCCACTGCGTTTGATGGTGAGGGCGAAATTGAATTCGCTGTAGGTGGTTCTTGTGTTGTCGCCTACTCTGGGGTCCCCATAGGTCGTTTTGTAGGTGTGGGGCTTGACGACGGTGCTGAAACCCGTGATGTTGTAGCCAGGAATTTTGACGCGTGAACTGACCTGTGTAGCAGGATCCACCACATACCTCAGTTTGGACACATCATTGACGGAGTCTTCGACGTAGATGTTCAGCATGTGGTCATCAAGTGGCACCCGCGTCGTGTTGAAGAATTTGCGGCGATTGATGTGGTGTCAGGACTCGAGCGTCCGGCTGATAAAGAAGAAACTTCAGGTGATATTTTTATTCGTTGGTGCGATGAGCACTTGGCGCTTGCAGGACCCTGTCATAGCCTTACAGGGCTTGACTTATGGGGGGCTAGATGTGGATTTCTACACGGGTACACACCTATTTCCAAACAAGTTCGCCTTCAACGTGCTCGAATTCTTGCGTATGTAGATCATGCAGAGAATCCTGTGATGGGCGCTGAAGATGCGCCAAACTTTCTGATCGTTTCTCTTCGATCTTTAACTTCTTTGTTAGTGCAAGGAGTAAGCGATTCGATGGTTCGACTTAATAGCGATAAGGCCCTTGGTCAATTAGCAAACCAGCGAATGGAAATGATGTTTCAAAGCATTGATATTTCGGAACAATATTCCGGACTTTGATGCAACAAGTGGCTTTAGCGTGCATTGGTTTGCATAGAGGTTGAAGCTCGATTGGCCTTGACGGCCTGGCCTAATTCAATCACTGCGAGCGCGTAGTAGCTGCTCCAGTTGTAGCGCGTCACCACGTAAAAGTTGTCAGTGCCCGCCACGTAGCTTGGCGCGTCTTCGCCGTTGAAGAGTTCCACCAAGGCCAGTGGGCCTGGGTGTTGTTGGGCCACCTCGTCCAGCACGGCGCCCTTGTCTTGAAAATTGCGCACGCTGAACGAGGGCAAGATGTCGGGGGCCAGCAACGTGGGCTTGTCTAAGCGCGTTTCGTCAAAGCGTACCGGGTAGTGGGTGGGCA